>PKSW01000136.1 GCA_002869465.1 Marinilabiliales bacterium | reverse complement strand
GTTGCATCTGCTCATCAATATGTATGTGCTGTACTCATTCGGGGATATTGTAGAGGAAGTGCTGATGATGAAGTTCAGCTACCGTGGATTGCTGTATTACGCGCTTTTATATGTAGGCGGTGTTATTTTCTCGACCTTGTTTGATTTCAGGAAACAGCGGGCCAACCCTTATTACAATGCAGTTGGGGCCTCAGGAGCCGTTTCGGCGGTGGTGTTTGCCAGTATATTGCTGTACCCTTCGGGCAGTATTTTTATTTTCCCGATACCTTTTCCATTACCTTCGTGGGTGTTTGGTATTGTTTACCTGGTGTATTCGGCCTACATGGGAAGAAGGGGCGCTGATAATATCGGCCACAATGCCCACTTCTGGGGCGCGGTATTTGGTATCGTATTTACAATTATCCTGGTGCCGGATGTGATCGAAAATTTTATACAAGCGGTGTTTTAGCCTAATTTGAATTGGGATCTACCGGGAAATTTTTCCAGTATTTGTATTCTTCGCCCATTTTATTCACAATTTGTTCCCACATGGTGGTGGGTTCAATGTCAAATACCTGCTTCGCATTTGCCCTGGCAATGATCCATGAGTTTTTTTCGAGTTCCAGGTCCAATTGGCGGGCAGCCCAACCCGAGTAACCGATAAAGAAACGGATGTCTTTTGGTAGAATGGTTTTTAAGAGCATCATTTCTTTCAGCATTTCGATATCGCCACCCCAGAAAACACCTTTGATGATCTCAAGGCTGTCAGGAAGCAAATCACCTTTGGTATGGATATAAAAAAGGTTTTCGGTGTCAACCGGTCCGCCGAGGTAAACGGGTGCATCAAAATCGGGGAAATCTTTCACTACTTCATTAAAGTTGGCTGAAATGGGTTTGTTCAGAATGGTGCCAAATGATCCATCTTCATTGTGCTCTGCAAGTAACACCACTGACCGGCCAAAAAAGTAATCACCCAGCAAAGGTTCTGATAATAAAATCCTTCCTTTAGCCGGTTTTACGTTGTTGGTCCTTATCTGTAAAAATTTATCTATCTCGTTCATGTTTGCTGTTTTCTAAATGCAGGATTTACATTACTTTTACAAGGTTTTTTACAAAAAACATACCATCATTTTGAAGCAACAAGATCATTACGGTAAATATATAAAATTACGGCAACAATATCCATATTTCAGGTATGTTGATTATGCTTTTAAAATACATAACAATGAACTCGAACTAAAGTTCACCTTCGATATTTCAGGTGCTTTCACCTTTACACCCAGCTTGAAATTGCAGCATCGTGATTTTTACAATTTAAATGGCTTATCACCAGAATCTATGTCGAACATGGCTTTCCATATAGGTATGATTGAGTTGATAAGCTATTGGAAACTGACTTGCTCTCCCACGCTGATTATTGAATCGCATAGACTTTCGGACGAGCAGATTAACTGGTGGAAAAAACTATATTACCACGGATTGGGCGAATTCTTTTACTTGAATGGTATTATTCCTGATAAAAATGATTTCGTGGAAATTCAGTCAAAAGGCAAGATGTTGCAACCTTTGTCAGAGCGTTTGAGTAGTGAGAAAGTGATCATCCCGGTAGGTGGCGGAAAAGATTCGATAGTAACACTTGAGTTACTGAAAGAAACAGATTTTCAGCTGATTACGATGGTGCTGAATCCACGGGAAGCCAGTGTAAGAACCATCGAAACGGCAGGCTTCGAACTGGATACATCCATCGTTGTGGAAAGAACGCTTGATCCACTGATGCTGGAATTGAATACCCGGGGATTTTTAAACGGACATACCCCATTTTCGGCTTTGCTGGCTTTTGTAAATGTGCTTGCGGCTGTGGCATCAGGAGCTAAATACGTGGCTTTATCGAATGAAAACAGCGCCAACCAAAGCACTGTGCCCGGTTCTGATATCAACCATCAATATTCAAAATCGTTTGAATTTGAACATGATTTTGCCTTTTACAGTAAAAAATATTTGCATCCTGAACTTGAATATTTCAGTTTTTTACGGCCCTTGAATGAATTACAGATCGCAGCTTTATTTGCCTCTTTCCCTCCTCATTTCTCAGGTTTCAGAAGTTGCAATGTGGGAAGTAAGAGCGATAAATGGTGTGGAAAATGCCCCAAATGCCTATTCACATATATTATTTTGTGTCCCTTTGTTCCGGGTGATCAATTGCATCAGATATTCGGTAAAGATATGTTGAATGATGCGGAACTGAAACCCATTTTTGACGAACTGACAGGCATGTCACCAGTAAAACCATTTGAATGTGTGGGTACACCGGACGAGATCAGGTCGGCTTTGTATGAATCTTTTTACAACCTGAAGTCTAAAGAACGACCTGCACTGCTAAAGGATTTCATACCGAATGAATCGGACAAAAACAGTTTTTCAGACTTAAAAGGCGCATTTCAGACAGCACACCTTTTGCCCACAGCTTTTTTGAAAGTACTGATGGATAAGTTGGATTTAACTTTGGATGAACAGTTTCAGTTGTTTGTAAAAAGTAAATTCGGAATGGATCCGAAGATCGGTATTCTTGGATTTGGTAAAGAAGGGCAGTCGACCTATCAGTTGTTAAGACACTGCTACCCTGAATTACGCATCCATATTGCGGATAAAAGCGAAAAAATAAAAGATCTGGAAATAATAGCAGGCGATTCAAACCTGGTTTTACACTTGGGAGAAAATTACCAGGCGGCATTGGAACGCTTTCCTATAATTTTTAAATCGCCGGGTGTTAAATTTAGCGTATCATTATTTCCATCAAATCAACTCTATTCGCAGGCTGATCTGTTTCTGGAGTTTTTCCGCGATCAAACCATTGGGATTACTGGAACCAAAGGAAAAAGTACAACTTCTTCACTAATTTATCACCTGCTCGAAAAGTCTGGTAGAAATGCAGTATTACTTGGTAATATCGGTATTCCGCCTTTTGAAATGCTTCATAAAATACATGCACAAACAACAATTGTGTATGAAATATCGGCCCACCAGTTGGAATATGTGCACCATTCGCCACATATTGGCGTATTGCTGAACATTTTCCCGGAACACCTGGATCATTTTGACGGTTTGGGTGATTACAAAGAAGCCAAATACCATATTTTCCGATTCCAAAAACCTGGAGATATTGCTATCATGCATGAAGAATTCCCGGTTGCATCAGAGGGAAGCAAACTCGTATTTGGAAATAAGAATCAAAACTCATCAGACGCATTTTATAGTTCAGGAACGTTCGTATTTAGCTCCAACGATCAACAATTAAAAGCAGATGATGAAATCCCCTTAAAAGGCGATCATAATATGCTGAATATCATGGCGGCCATGCTGGCAGTTTCGGGTGCTGGCATCGATTTTAACACATCTTTTTTGCATTTAAACTCTTTCAGACCCTTACCTCATCGGCTTGAATTTGTAGGAAGTTTTAAAGGCGTTGAATTTTATAACGACAGCATTTCCACAGTACCTGAATCAACAATAGCGGCGGTTAAGACGCTTCAGGATGTAAAAACCATTATTTTGGGAGGATACGACCGTGGTATCGATTACAATGCATTAGTGGCATTTCTGGACGAAAGTGAAATTGAAAATTTCCTTTTCCTGGGCAAGGCGGGTGCAACGATGATACAGCTTTTTTTCGATAGGAAATCTTCCAAGAATCTGTATAAAGTTACAAACATTAAGGAGGCCGTCGATTATGCTTTCCAGAATACGATAGCTGGGAAATGCCTGCTGTCGCCTGCCGCAGCGAGTTACGACCAGTTTCATAATTTTGAACACAGGGGGGATACTTTTAAACAGTGTATTGAACAATATGGGCATAAAAAAAGCGGGTAATCCCGCTTTTTTTATTCGTATCAAATTGTAAAAATTATTCTTTTGCAGCTTCCGTTTCTTCAGCTTTCGTTTCTTTTTTTGCCGGCTTTTTCTTTGCCGTCGTTTTCTTTTCTTCTTTTACTTCAGCAGCTTTTTCCACTTTTTTGGCTGGGGCTTTCTTTTTTGCAGCGGTTGTCTTTTTCGCAGGTATCGTTTTCTTGGCGGTCGTTTTCTTGGCGGTCGTTGTTTTCTTAGCTGCGGTCTTTGTTTCTTCTACTTTCTTTTCCTCAGCTAGAACCGGCTCCTCTTCTTTTTTTACTGCGGGTTTTTTTGTTTTTGGTTTGGCTACTGCCGGTGTCACTTTCCGGTCTTTTCTCTTTCTTTTTCGACTCACACCATACGTGCCTGCAATTATTTTACCTCTTTTTGTCTTTTTATCTCCTTTACCCATGGTTGAATTATTTGAAGTTTGTATGGGGGTAAAGTTACCAAAATTTAGGCAGTCCGCAACTCTTTACCACATCATTTTCTGTTCTTTAGATATTGATTTTCGATTATGTCACTTCTTTTAACACTTCTGCGCGACCATTCGAGTAGAATTTCCGATTTTTCCTGTTCAGATAATTGCCATTTAATGGATGTATTTCGCAGGCGATGGGTAAGGGTATATAGTATGAGCGCTGCTGAAACGGAAATGTTATAACTTTCGGTAAAACCAAACATAGGAATTTTTAAAAATTCATCCGCGTTATCGATAGCGACATCGGAAAGTCCATTCAACTCCGTACCCAAAACAATGGCCATTCTACCATCCAAAGAAATATGTTCAAGATCCTGATCATTTTTATGAGGCGTACTTGCCACAATACGATATCCCTGTTCTCTTAGCTTTTCATAAGCATGCAATGTATTGTGTTCACTTTGATTGTATTTGATCAGGTTGAGCCATTTGGAAGCTCCCATAGCCACATCGGGATTTACATCATACTGGTTGTTGTTTTCAATGATATGCACATCCTGAATACCGGTTAAATCGCAGGTGCGCAGAACTGCACTGGCATTATGCGGTTGGTAAATGTCTTCAAGAACTACCGTAATATGTCGGGTTCTGTTGATGATCACTTTTTCAAAAAGGGACTTGCGGCCTGGTGTAATGAACTCAAGCAGATGATTTAACAACGCTTCCTGCTGCATATGATCCAAGTTTTTCAAGCTTGTTATTGTATTTTTTGGTTCACAAAATTAAAAATATAGAACGGGAATTTATGCATTTCTAATTTATTTTGCCGTAGACGTTTCATTATTAAGAAGAAAAATATACTTTTGCATCCTCAAATTGAATAGGAATGGCAAAGAAAAAGCAACCAGAAATCAAAGGTGATCAGCGCCTTGAGAATATTGAAGAATCGCTGACCAGAACCGAACAGTTTATAGTAAGCAACCAGAAAACAATCAGTATCATTATTGGTGTGATCGTGGTGGTTATACTTGGTTATTTTGGTTTTCAAAGATATTACCAACAACCAAAAACAAAAGAAGCGCAGGAACAAATGTTCATGGCTCAAAGATTTTTTGAGTCAGATTCACTGGATAAAGCTTTATATGGTGATGGAAACAGTCTTGGCTTTATTGATATTGCTGATGAGTATGGCTTTACAAAACCAGGGAACCTGGCTAATTATTATGCCGGAATTTCTTTCCTGAGAAAAGGTGAATTTAACCAGGCGATCGATTACCTGGGAGACTTTAGCAGCGATGATTATATTGTAGGCCCGATGGCTGTGGGTGCTATGGGTGATGCCTATCTGGAGCTTGGAGACCACGATAAAGCTGCGAACTATTATCTGGAGGCCGCTGATAAAATGGACAATGACTTTACCAGTCCGATGTTTTTATTCAAAGCGGGCCAGGTGTATGAAATTATGGGGGATTATGATGCTGCCGTTAGTGTTTATACACGTATTAAAGATGATTATCCAAGAAGCAATGAAGGACGTGTCGTGGAAAAAAATATTGCCAGGGCAGAAACCAAAGCTGAAAGAAATTAAAACTTGATAAGTTTTCATGAAAACCCGGTGAGATGATCGCCGGGTTTTTTTATTTTTACAGGGTATGGAAAAACAGGAACTTCGAATCGTTTTCATGGGAACACCCGATTTTGCAGTTGCATCATTAAACGCCATTGTTGAGAACGGTTATGCGGTTGCAGGTGTGATAACAGCACCCGATAAGGAAGCGGGTAGGGGTAAAAAGATCAGGTTTTCAGCTGTAAAGGAATTTGCAATGGAACATAATTTGCGGGTTTTGCAGCCCGATAAACTTAAAAATGAAGACTTCCTGCAACAATTAAAAGACCTGAAGGCCAATCTGCAGGTGGTAGTAGCTTTCAGGATGCTACCCGAAGTGGTTTGGGATATGCCCGAATTGGGTACATTTAATTTGCATGCTTCATTGTTACCACAATACAGGGGAGCGGCACCTATCAATCATGCCATTATTCATGGAGAAAACACCACAGGGTTAACCACGTTTTTTTTAGACAAGGAAATAGATACCGGAAAGATCATAGACCAAGTGGAAATAGCAATTGATGAAAAGGACAACTTTGAAACGCTGCACGATCGTATGATGGAAGCAGGAGCCCGCCTGGTGGTGGATACCATCGAAAAAATACGTTTAGGAAAGGTGGAAGCTGTCGACCAGTCGAAATTCATCAAAACAGGAGAAGTATTACATCCGGCACCTAAAATATTCAAGGAATTTTGCCGCATTAACTGGGCTGTCTCGTCCAAAGAAGTATATAATTTTATCAGGGGCTTAAGTCCATATCCGGCCGCCTATGCTTTTATGGAAACTTCCGGTGAAGAAAAACTCTTGACTAAGATTTATACGACAGATTTTGAGATTGCAGCACATCATCATCAACCTGGGAAAATTATCAGCGATGGCAGAACCCATATAAAAGTAGCTACAAAAGATGGATATATTTACATCCTTGAGCTTAAGATGTCAGGAAAAAAACGCTTGTCAACTGAAGCCTTTTTAAGAGGATTTCACCAGGATATGATCGCATTTTCCTAAAAAAAATACTACAAGATATCTTTTCAAACCGTCCAAAACCTTTAATAATTGCGGATTTTAGGCTGTTTTAGTCCGGGTTTATTAACAAAATAGGGGTTTTATTAACATTTTGATGCTATTTCCTGCGTCATTCCTTGCTTTTAACGCTTTTACAATTATATTTGCTATTGATAAACCTTATTTTTAATTAAAATTATTTATACAATGAACAAAGCTGAATTAATCGACGCAATGGCATCAAACGCTGGAATCAGCAAAGCAGACGCCAAAAAAGCATTAGATGCATTTGTTGGAGCAACAAGTGGTGCTCTTAAAAAAGGAGATCGCGTAGCATTAGTAGGATTCGGATCATTTTCCGTATCAAAAAGAGCTGCTCGTAAAGGCCGTAACCCACAAACCGGCAAAGAAATTAATATAGCAGCTAAAAAAGTTGTTAAATTTAAACCAGGTGCTGAACTTTCCAAAAAAGTTGGTTAGTACTTGAAAAACTTCAAAAAAACGTCCTGTTTTGCAGGACGTTTTTTTTATGCAATATATTTCCGGTAATCCAGTATAAATCGATAGGGCAGGAGGGCATCAGGTCCTGCATAATCAACACCCACTCTATGGGTCGTTGTGATATCGATATATTTATATTCAATTCCCCTGTCTTCAATCCATATCTCTTGACCATTCAGTATAACACCGTTTAGCCTTAATGTAATCCCGAGTGCTTTGGATAATTTACCCGGGCCATTTGTCAATGCATATCCCGCTTTGCTTTTCCCAGTCCTGATCATCATTTCTTCGATCCCTATCACAGGAAAAATACCCCGAACAAGAACTGCATGTGGCACTTCTTTTTGATTCGTAACAATATTGAAAAGGTAATGAATGCCATAACACAGATACACATAGCTACGTCCTCCGGTGGCATACATAACTTCTGTTCTTTTTGACCTTAATCCTCCGTAAGCATGTGACGCCCTGTCGGTAACACCTTCATATGCTTCTGTTTCAGTGATCATGCCGCCTGTCATAACACCATTGATGTTTGTGATCAAGTATTTCCCCAACAAAGATTTGGCGAGAGATGGTACATCGTCAGACAAGTAATACGTTAGAGGAAGTTTCATTTATAAGCAACTAAAAATAATAGCCCAGCCCCAGGGTAACCGAAAGGTAGCTGACATCCTGTTTGATGCTCTCATTATATGGTACTGAGTTCCAATCCCAGCCAGCCACATTATTAATTTTTACTTTAGATTCAAAATAATCGACAAAAAGAAGTACGTAATAATTGGCCAGTTTATATTTAAAACCTGTTCCGAAGCTGTATGCGAATGCATATCCTTTTCCACTTTGCCTGTAATACTCTTTCAATTCTTCACCATTGTCAATTGCTCCATTAATAAGCAGGGTCGGGGAGTAAACACCAAATCCACCGATTGAGGCTGTTATATCCCACGAAAGTGTTTCGGATAATGGAAATCGTAAATATGGTCCCACGAGAATTCCGCCACTGCTCCAGTTTCTTGAGCTTTCTGAACTAAAAGAAGTGTCAGGATTTTCAGGGTTACGGCTGTAGGCTTCAGTTAGCGTATCATCATAAGCTAAATTATCGAATGCATTGCTGCTATAAGTTATTTTTCCTTGGAATCCTATATTATTTGTGAAACGATAGGCATATGTAAATTCGAAAGCAACGCCGGTTTTTGCCCATCCGGAAGTGGAATCATTAAGATTCTTGTGGGCGAAATCATTTAATGGAAATGACGGGCCTACTGCCAAACTTATGTATTGCTTTTCTGATTGTGAATAAATGAGTTGGGTCGTTAATATGAGAATAAATAAAAGTCGTAGTTTCATCTGTATACATTTTAAACAAACCTAATAAAATAATCAATCAAATTTCATATTCAGCTGGTCGTGCCACATCAGCATTTCATCTTTCTGCCTGATCACATTGTGGTTTTCAAGCAACCATCGCAACACGGAAATTACTTTTTCTTCTTCCGCATTGATATTTGAAACCAGCTCGTAAATATGTTGTGGGTTATCCGTCAGGCTGGATTTGATCAGTTCTTTAATATGATCGAATTCCAATTCATTCAGTTCAACTTTGTTCTTCTCCAGACAAATATCACAAATACCGCAACGTTTTGATTTGGTTTCGCCAAAATAGGCCAGCAGTTGAATACTCCTGCATTGCATCGAGTTTGTAATAAAGTCGAAAAGGCTTTGAAGCCGTTTTTCAGCTGCAGCTTTCAGGTCGTGGTAATTTTCTTTTGAGAACTGTATGTATTTTGTATTTAATCGCTCGGTGCTGTATACAATCTGGGGCTTGGTCCGAATGGGTATATATTTCAGGATGCTTGTTTTATGCAAAGCAGCAAGTTTATCTACCACCATTTTAAGGTCCATCTCAGCCCGCTTTGCAAGCAGTGTTTCATTAATGTCAATGTAATCGTTGAATATACCCGTATAAGATCTGAGTATTTCTTTGATCAGCCTGTCGGAACCGGGGTTTTCAACCAGATATCGGTATATTTCTTCTTTTTTGACCGGAATAAATAGTTTTGAGAATTGCCCTGCGGATTCAACATAAAATAAAAATCCTTCACGTTCCAAAAATTTGATGGCATTGTATGTTTCAATGATATTGAATCCATACTGGCTGGCAAAATCAGCAATGCTGAAATCAAACCCGATATCAGCACCGCTACCTTCCGGCAATTGGAAATAATTGCCCAGCGCATTGAAGATATTTTTTATAAGGGAAAGCGAAGGAAAACTGTTAAGTAGTTTCTTTTTCGCATTTGAGATGTCATTCGCATTGTATAAAAGAATGCCTGCAGCCGGTTTTTGATCTCTGCCAGCCCTCCCGGCTTCCTGGAAATAGGATTCGATACAATCTGGCAGGTCATAATGCACAACTAGTCGCACATCGGCTTTGTCGATGCCCATTCCGAATGCATTGGTGGATACGATCACGCGGGTTTGTCCGCTCGACCAGCTTTTTTGTCGTTCATCCCTCACTTTGGCATCAAGGCCGGCATGGTAGTAATTCGCACTGATCAGGTTTTGGGAGAGAATATCGGATAACTCCCTGGTTTTTCTGCGGTTTCTTACATATACAATGGACGATCCTTTTTCTTCTTTCAGCAGCCGGATCAGTTTTCCCGTTTTGTCTGTTTCTTTTATGACATTATAGGCCACGTTTTTTCTTTCAAAACCTGATTTGAAGAGGTTGGGTGTTGGAAAATTCAATTTCGACATAATGTCGTCAACTACCGTTGGTGTTGCTGTGGCTGTCAGAGCCAGAACAGGGGCTGAAACGGCATATTGCCTGATATTGGCGATGCGAAGGTAAGGAGGCCTGAAATCATATCCCCACTGGGAAATACAATGAGCCTCATCAACTACGATCAAACTCACATTCAACCTGGCAATCACATCAATAAAACTGCTGTTTTCAAGACGTTCGGGTGAAACATACAGGAACTTGAATTTTCCAGTTAGGCAATTCGAATACACCGATTCAATTTCATCTTTATACATGCCAGTATAAATTGCCCCGGCGGGTATGCCCTGTTGTTTTAATCGTGCCACCTGATCTTTCATCAGGGCGATCAAAGGGGTGATGACGATGGAGGTGCCTTCCAGCATCATGCCGGGCACCTGGAAACAAATTGATTTTCCGCCGCCCGTTGGGAGCAGGGCAAGGGTATCATTTCCGGCCATAACAGAATCAATAATTTCCTCCTGTTTAGGCCTGAATCCGGGATACCCCCAGTATTGTACCAATATTTTTTTTGCCTCTGAGCTCAACAGATATAGTTTATTAAATAAGCTTATTCATGTTAAATTGAATTTAAAACCGAAGATACACAATAATTATTGCTTTTGCCATTATGATTCAGGATGTTTAATTGTCATGGGTGTCTTCTATTAAAAAGATTTTTATCCTTAAATTCGTCGACTAAAATGAAAGTTATGAAAAATATTTTTATATCATTTTTTATAGTGTTACTTTTCACCGGGTGCGGTCCAAATCCGGAGAAGTCTGACAGGTTGGTTGAAGAAGGAGTTCTGCTGGCTCATTACGCAAAATTTAATGAAGCTATAGAAATATACACAGAAGCCATTGAATACAATCCGGATAATTTTGAGGCATATTATCAGCGAGCCAATGCGAATGCTTCTTTACGTAATTATAAAGTTGCCATTGAAGATTATAACCGGGCTATAGAAATTCATCCGAAATATGCGGATGCATACGCCAACAGAGGACAAATTAAGTTTTATTTGAAAGATAACGAAGGTGCTTGCGAAGATTGGAAAATAGCTGAAAGTCTGGGAAAAGATAATATGGAAGACAAAACGCGCTTTTGTAAATAGCAGTAGATGAACAAGAAAGCGATTATCTGGGACTGGAATGGAACTTTATTAAATGATACGGATATATGTGTTGACTGCATGAACCAGGTACTTGAAAAGCGGGGTCTTGAACTATTAGACGCACAACGATACCGTGAAATTTTCACCTTTCCGGTTAAAAATTATTACCTGGAAGCCGGCATTGATCTTGATAGGGAAGCATTTGAAATTCCGGCTATGGAATTTATCAACCTGTATCACAAGAACCTGCCTTTGGCTGATCTGTTTAAATGCGTAAAAGAAGTGCTGATCGAATTCAATAACAGGGGTTATTACCAGGCAGTGTTATCGGCTATGGAACATGAAAGCCTGGAAGCCTCCCTAAAAGACAAAGGAGTGTTTCCCTATTTCGATATCATTACAGGCATTAACGATCATTATGCAAACAGCAAACTGGAAATTGGCAGAGAATTGATGGATGCCATCCTTTTTAAAAGAGGGGAAATGTTGTTAATTGGCGATAGTTTGCACGATCTTGAGGTGGCCGATGAATTGGGAATTGAATGTGTGCTGGTGGCCAATGGACATCAATCGTATGAAAGGTTATTGGAAAAAACGCCAAATGTTTTGAATCAATTGAGTGAAATCCTGGAATATCATATGGATTAGTCTGTCTTGGGTGGGAAATCAAATTCAATGGTGTCGTTTTCCAATACCTCAAACCTGAAATCTCCATCAGAAACCGGATTGCCTTCTTCGTCATAATACGTCCAATCGCCGCTTTGCATGCCATGATCATAGGCACCACTTACCTGTATTTTACCATCTGGCCAGTATAGGGTAAATTTCCCGTCCAATGAGTCATTCACATAGGTACCTTCGGTCATCGTGCTGCCTTCCGGAAAAAATTTGAGTAAAGGGCCTTCACGTTTTCCCTCCCTGTATTCAAGTATTTCCGCCGGTTTTCCTGACTCGGGATAAAAGGTGATTAGCTTTCCATGTAACTGGCCGTTTTTATAATTCTCTTCAGAAATAAGCGCTTCGTCTAAGTCGCTGTAATACAACCATTTTCCTTCCTTCTGTTGTTTAAAATAAATTCCTTCAGCCATGGTTTTTCCATTTTTATGAAATGATTTCGTCGCTGCTGAATCTCCTGAGGCACTGTATCTGGTGATAGCTTTCAAACTGCCGTCTTTATAGTAATATTTGAATTCGCCAACAGGTTTGTCATCTAAGAACATGCCTTCATAACGCATACTACCGTAGTTGTAATTCTTCACCCATTTGCCCTGTTTGCGTCCTTGTTGGTCGGTTAAATTTTGAGATAGGGATATGTTTATGAATATAAACATCAGCAGGTTGCTCAGTAAAAAACGGTGAAAAATAGTAGGCTTCATATGCTTACAAATTTATCTATTTTTGTATGAATTCAAAACAACACAAATTGAACGAATATTCATCGAAATTATTGGAGTTGGCTGTGGGTGAATTATCGCGATTACCGGGTATCGGAAAAAAAACAGCGCTTCGTCTGGCACTTCATATTTTAAAAGAAGAAGAAGTATTTGCTGAAAATCTGGGCTCATCCATTATTAAAATGCGTAAGGAAATTGTTTTTTGTAAGAAGTGCAACAATATTTCTGATGCTGATACCTGCGAGATATGTGCCAATCATAAACGGGATGAGAATACCATTTGCGTTGTTGAAGACACAAGGGATGTGCTGGCCATAGAAAATACAGCTCAATTTAATGGCTTGTATCATGTGCTGGGAGGAATCATCAATCCCATCGAAGGCATTGGCCCAAACGACCTGTTTATAAAGCACCTGATTGGTCGCATACATCATGAGGATATCCATGAGATCATACTGGCATTACCCGCTACAGTTGAAGGCGATACAACCAGTTTTTATATTTACAGGCTGGTAAAGGAGTTCGGTGTAAATGTGACCACCATTGCAAGGGGTGTTGCTGTGGGAGACGAATTGGAATACACAGATGAAATTACTCTCGGGCGATCCATTCTCAACCGTTTGCCTTTTGAAAATTCCATGAAACGGTCTTAATTACTTTATCTAAATAGGTAGAAATAAAACCACTTCAACCCGTATATTTGTGAACTAAATATATCAAATATGGCATCTGCTGATTTTTTAATGACCAAAATAATTGCCACTTTGGGCCCTGCTACGAATGATGTAACAGCCATCGGAAAACTAATTGAAGCCGGTGTGCGTGTTTTCCGGATCAACTTTTCGCATGGCAGTTTTGACGATTTTGATCAGATGATCGACAATATCAGAAAAGCGGAGAAAAAGACAAAAACATTTGTAGCTATCCTGGGTGATTTATCAGGCCCTAAAATCAGGGTTGGTAAGGTGATAAGCGAAGGGGTCTTATTAAAGAAAGGCGAGGAAGTCAGGTTTGTGAAAAATAAAGTGCTTGGTGGAAAAGACGGCGAAAATATCTTTTCAACTACCTATCCTGCATTTATTGATGAAGTAAAACCAGGTGAACGTGTTTTGCTCGACGATGGCAATATTGCATTGAAATGTGTGAGTCGAAAAGGTCGGGGTGAGAAAGCACATCTAATTTGCGAGGTGGTTGAGGGCAACCTGCTAACTTCCGCCAAAGGGATCAACCTGCCTGACACGGAGTTGTCTGTTCCGTCACTTACTGAAAAAGATCACCGCTGCATCGAATATGCAACCAAAAAAAGTTTTGATTTTTTGGCGCTAAGTTTTGTGCGGGAAGCAAAAGACATCAGGGAATTGAAAGCCAAAATGACGAAGCTGAGAGCGCGTCCAAAAGGACTTGAAGTAACGGGTGGCGACCTTGGTTTTTCAACTACTTATGAAGATGATGCCTATATACCGATTATTAGTAAGATAGAAAAACCACAAGCTATTGATAACCTGGAAGAAATATTGGAAGAAACGGATGCCGTGATGGTTGCTCGGGGCGATCTGGGTGTGGAAATGGACCTGGCAGAAGTTGCTATTCTTCAGAAAAAGATTATACGGATGTGCCGTGAGCGTGGTAAACCGGTAATAGTAGCTACGCAGATGCTGCAAAGCATGATTACGGAAGCGGTGCCCACCCGCGCCGAGGTTTCGGATGTTGCCAACGCCATTATGGATGGAACTGATGCAGTGATGCTTTCAGGCGAAACTGCAGTTGGAAAACATCCGGTAGAAGCGGTAAAAATGATGCGTCGTATTGCAGATAGGACGAATAGCTATATTAAATCAGAATATGCTTCCCGTGGAAAATTCATGAAGTATGAAGGCAAGTTGAACCGCAAAGCTACCATGGCCAGGGGCGTTCACCTGATGACCCGGGATATCCAAGCTAAATTCATCATTACCTGGATGCATTCGGGCGGCAGCACTGTGTTTCTATCTCAGCAGCGGATGCAGGCGCCCATCATCGCCTTTGGAGAAAATATTACACGACTCCGTCAGATGTCGCTGCTTTATAGCATTTATCCCGTGTATATGAAACAACCCAAATCAGGTAGTAAATTTGTGGCGGCTATGAACAAATTTTTAAAGGAAAACCACCTTGTTGAAGATGGTGACCCTTTAATTGTTGTGGCCAGCAGTCCGATAACCAAACGTGGCATCACCAACAGGGTTGTTATTCATTATGTGGGTGAAGAGTTGGAATGAAAGTAATAAGTTTACAGGAGGTAACTTATTTGATAATCTTCACTTTAACAGCAGTAGGCCCTTTGTGGCCCATTTCCACTTCAAAGCTGACGAGGTTGCCCTCTTTAATTTCTTCCAAGAGGTTGTTTGCATGCACGAAAACGCTTTCCTTGGTTTCCGAATCTCTGATAAATCCAAATCCTTTTGAGTCATTAAAAAATGAAACCGTGCCTTTTCTGATCGGATCCATTTCTTCTTCTGCTGCGCGCGTAGGTACGCCAATCTCGATATCTTCGAGCTTCACTTTTTTCTTTTTGTCAGGGTCGGGTGGGGTGGAGGTCAGCATTCCGTTTTCATCTACATATGCAATCATGTCATCCATGTCGCCTGATTTTTCATTTTCTTTCCTGGCCAACCGCTTTTTTTCTTTCTCTTTTCTTTTTTTCTCTTTTTTGTTTCTTACTTCTTTTTTGTTGAAGGTTTCTTGTGATCTTCCCATAGATTACTTTTAGTTTAATTAATAATTTAATTTTTCAAACGCAATTCATTTGCAAATATTCATTTCTGTTTCATACACCAACAAACCTCAAAAATTAAAGCTTGCTATTTTATATGATCTTGCTGTTAAAAAATGAAAGAGCTTAAAATAGGTTTTAAAAGGAGAGCCATAATGAACTAACAGAATGTGTTGTACTAGTAAATAGAAGCGCAATTTTTCAAACCTGTATTTTGCAAAGGTAGGCTTTTATTTTCAGGGATGTGCCGATCAATGACTTTTTTGCTCACGAATAGTTTCGCGAATCATGTTAAGAAATGTTAGCTTTGGCAGGTAAATTCCTATATGATTACCTTCTTTTTTTGCCTTTCTTTCGGGGGGCATCCCTATCCTGTGAGAATTCTACGTTGAAACTCTTACCTTCATAGGTGCCACTTTCTACTTTTTTTAACACTTTGTCGGCTACATTCGCATCCACTTCAAAAAATGAGAACCCAGGATGGATTTCGATGCGACCCACATGGTTGCTCGAAATTCCGGCTTCAGTGCATACAAGGCGCACCAATGCCCCCTTGTTCATATTTTGCTTGTCGCCCAAGTTGATAAAAAATCGTTTTTTAGGCCCATCAATATTGCGGTTGGGTTTCCCGCTTCTGCGATCCTGGTCGCGGCCTCTTCTGTCCTTATCTCGTCCTCTGCTCTCTTTTTCCTGTTTTGCATTCAGGTTGCCGGCATTCTTATAATAATCAAGGAACTTATTAATCTCAGCTGAAATAAATTTCATTACAATATCTTCAGCTGTAAACTCTTTGAGCTTTTTATAGATCACAGGCCAGTAGCGTTCAATGGCATCTTCATCAACCGGGGTTTTGATCACCTTATCCATCAGAGCATACATTTGCTGCTCTCCAATTTCCTCGGCACCCGGAATTTGATGGTATTCAATCTTTACCTGGATTAATTTTTCAATTTGCCGGATTTTATGGATTTCCCGGGTATTGATCAACGCTGCTGAAATTCCGGATCTGCCGGCTCGTGCTGTTCGGCCGCTTCTGTGCGTATAGTTTTCTACATCATCAGGCAGGTTATAATGAATTACATGGGTGATGTCGTCCACATCCAAACCTCTTGCGGCCACGTCAGTTGCCACAAGTATTTTAGCCGTTCTTTCCCTGAACTTTTTCATGGCCGAATCCCTTTGTATCTGGGAAAGATCGCCATGTAACGGAACTACATTGTACCCGTCTTTTTCCAGTTTTTCTGAAACTACTTGTGTTTCCCTCCTGGTTCTGCAGAAAATCAATCCGAAAATGGCCGGATAATAATCGAGTATTCTTTTTAGTGCATAATAACGATCGCGCTCCATCATCATATAATAACGATGGTCAATATTAATGGCTGAACTGTTTTGAACGCCAACGGTGATTTCATGGGGATCGTGCATATAATTATTGGCGATCCGGCGTACTTCTTTGGGCATGGTGGCTGAAAACAACCAAACCCTTTTATGTTCGGGTGTTTGTTGCAAAATGGCATCGAGGTCTTCTTTAAAACCCATATTCAGCATTTCATCAGCTTCATCTAAAATAACACGCTGCACCGTACTCAGTTTGATGGCTTTTCTTTTTATGAGGTCAAGTAATCTGCCTGGAGTGGCCACCACTATCTGCATACCTCTTTTGATCTTTCGCATCTGGTCTTCGATGCTGGCACCACCATAAACGGCAATGATTCCCGGATTGTTCTGAAATTTTGAATAGGATTCCAGGTCTTTTGTGATCTGCATGCAAAGTTCACGGGTAGGGCAGATCACCAAGCCCTGTGTATCCTTGCTGTTAAAATCAGTATGCTGCACCAATGGTAAGCCATAGGCTGCCGTTTTACCGGTTCCGGTTTGTGCCAGGCCTACAAGGTCTTTGGTGTCGGAAAGAAGAACTGGAATGGCTTTGATTTGTATTTCTGTTGGGATTTTAAACCCGAGTGAGTCAACTGCTTTTAAAATATCTGTGTGCAGTTCTAAGTCATTAAATTTCATATACCTAAATAAGGGCGCAAAGGTACTACATAATCACAACCATCAGACAAAAACTGAAATTATGATGTATTTACTGATGCAGGCAAGTCTTGAAATGGGTGTAAACTTATAAGAAAATGCTTTGTCATTAGCTCATTGATTACAGATAATAGATAACAACCCTTGCATGTGTCGGTAACGCCCTGTATATTTCGCGTAAATCGTTCACAGGAACTTTAATGCGTATGGTTGGATAATAGTTTTGTTTTTGAAAACTGAAAAAGTCTTTCAAATGTTCAATGAAATGT
>PKSW01000386.1 GCA_002869465.1 Marinilabiliales bacterium | reverse complement strand
GGCGTCATGAAACTGTTCCCTGCATTGAAAAACAGTGAGGCAAGTCTGTTAAAATTATATTTTAATCCTCCGCTCCATAATAATCGTGACCAGTCTTCGCTGGAGGTTCCTGGTTGTCCTCCACTAATTAATTCAATGTTGTTTTTAACATAGCTGTAGCGTAATCCTGCCCTGATAATCAACCCCTTAAAATGTAATTCTTCCTGGGCGTAAATCCCGGCCTGCAGCGCTATTGATTTATTTCCATATTGTTTTTCCCCGGCAACCGGGTCCGACCAGGTTTCATAACTGGCGTTCTGATAGTCAGTACCAATTGTTAGCAAATGGGCTTTTCCGTGCTCATAGGTCAGGTGAAGGTCAAAAGGTAAAATACTTTGGTTCACACCGTTGTCCGAAAGCAGGCTGTCTATAGTATTGAACTGGCTTTCCTGCCATGTACGCACATAGTTTCGCAATCCGAAAGTCATGTTTAATGCGGTTTTCTGATTCAGGGAAACTGAATAACCGAGATTCATCGTTGTGTAATCGTGGTTAAAACCCCTGTAAACCCTTCCGGCATCTCCAACATGAAAAGTTTTGTTGAAGAAAAAACTCAGTTTGTTTTTTTCGGCCTTATCTGCAAACCAGGTGAAACCTCCATAAAACTTTGATTTTGTGTATTGTGGGTTATCCTGCATATTCAACCACGAATTTTCTGTGCCATAATCGGTATAATCCGAAATTTCATAGTTTATCCCGGCAAAATAGTTCAGTTTTTTGTACGAATCCTGAAAATACAATTGTCCGTTAAATGTATTGAATGAACCATAAGAAGTTGAAGCCATTAATTTTTGCTCTTCGATTTTGCTTTTTAAAAGCATGTTTACCGTTCCGGCAAGCGGGCTTTGGTTTCCGGCGAAATCCTGTGAAAGGTAGTTGGGATAAAGTACTGAAGCCGGGCCTCTTTCAATTTCAATCCGTTCCACAACATTCAAATCCAACGCCATCGGGTCAATAAAAGCATCAACCGGTATGCCAGAAAGCATATATGTGCTGTATTTGGGGCCAATGCCACCATAAGTTCCCCAATTTGCATCATTTCTAGAAAGAACACTCACCGACATGCCCGGCTGGTACATCAACGCTTCGGTGATATTAGTATTCCCCAAAATTATCGGTTTCAAATCGGCGGGAGTTAACACATCAATTTGTTGGGTAACGTTTCCCGCTGATTGAATCTTTTTTGCTCCCGTAATTACCACTTCGTTTATTGGCAGCGTATCTTGTACAGCCTGTTGTCCAAAAGTAACCAACGAACTGAACAAGATTACTAAACCAAAAGTGTGAGATAAGATTATTTTCATGTTATTGTGTTACGTATTCTTTAATATGTGTTACCTATTAGCTAAAAAAAATTAAATGCTACTGGTTGTGAGTTTGCCCTGCTGTATGCCTTTCAGTCCAATCAAACGATTGGCGAGTTCTTTCAACCTGGAAGACTCTCCTTTAATAGCAATGATTTCAAGACAATTGTCGTGATCGATATGAAAATGAATGTTTGAAAGAATAACATCATGAAAATCATGTTGTAAATCCGCTAGATTACTCAACAAATCCCTTTTGTGGTGATCGTAAACCAGCGATACAGCCCCTGCTACAATTTCATTCGACTCCCATTTTTTTTCAGTAAGGTTGTTGCTGATCAAGTGCCTGAGGGCCTGCGATCTGTTTTTGAAATGATTTTCTTCTGCGAACTTATCAAGCGCATCAAGCAATCCCTTTTCAAGCGAGACACCAAATCTTACTACCGTCATCGTGTTACTAATTTTTATTTATGTGTTACCTATTTGTAAAAATATATTATTTTTAATTCAAGACGATTTTTTATTGATCATTTTTGATAAAAATAAAATACTTCTAAATATTATTTCCATTTAATAATGATTGCATCGTTAAACAATTTTTTTAAATATAATTTCAAATAATTATCACTAATTTTACACTTGAAAAAGTGCTTTTTGTCGTTTATTAACCTGAACACAAAACCATATTAATTATACAGGTTCGGGGATGGTTAATCAAAAGATCATTCAGATGGCAGAATCTTTCTTTTTCTAACAATCAAATTGATGTTATCCCATGTTAGAAAAACTCATTCATTTCAGTCTTAAAAATAAACTGATCATCCTTTTATTCACGGCTACCGTCGTAGGTTTTGGCCTGTTTTCCATTTTCAATATTCCCATTGGAGCTGTGCCTGACATTACCAACAACCAGGTGCAGGTAATTACCACTTCCCGGAATTTATCGACCCTGGATGTAGAGCAGTTTATTACTTATCCTGTTGAACTGGAAATGGCTAATTTGCCAGGGGTAAAAGAGATCCGGTCTGTTTCCAAGTTCGGATTATCGGTAGTTACCATCGTGTTTGAAGATAACTTGGGTACCTATTTGCCACGACAATTGATTGCCGAAAAAATAAAAACGGCCAGCGAGAAGATTCCTGAAGGATTCGGAACTCCTGAAATGGGCCCTATAACCAGCGGTTTGGGAGAAATATATCAGTACACGCTGGATACAAAACCGGGGTATGACTCCGTCTATTCAATTATGGAATTGAGAACGATCCAGGACTGGATTGTAAAACGCCAGCTTTCCGGTATTCCGGGTGTGGTTGAGATTAATACCTGGGGTGGCTATTTAAAACAGTATGAAGTAGCTATCAACCCGAAGAAACTCAGGGCCATGGGCGTAAGTGTTGCCGAAGTTTTTACAGCACTTGAAAAAAACAACAGCGTGGCCGGGGGCGGTTATATTGAAAAAAATAATGAAAGCTATTT
>PKSW01000070.1 GCA_002869465.1 Marinilabiliales bacterium | reverse complement strand
GGTAACCATCAATATCCGCTTCTTCGATCCAGAATTTCAAAGCACGGGTCATGCTATCGCGCATAGCCGGTTTACTATAATCAAACTGAATCACATCGGTCCAATCGTAAGGCGAATGAAAGGTGCCATCATCATTTTTGACATAATACTCAGGATGTTCCACTGCCCAGGTATTATCCCATGATGAATGGTTGGCTACCCAATCCAATATCACGTACATTCCCAGCCCGTGCGCTTCGTTCACCAGGTTTTTAAAATCCTGCATCGTACCAAATTCGGGATTCACTGCTTTATAATCTTTCACTGAATAATAGCTGCCCAACGAACCTTTTCTGTTTAATTCACCAATGGGCTGCACAGGCATCAGCCATAAAATATCCACACCCATTTCCTTCAGCCTGGGCAAATGTTCCCGAAAGGTGTTTATGGTTCCTACTTCCGTGTATTGCCTGATATTCACTTCATAAATGTTGGCATTCTTACTCCAATCCACATGCTCCATTTCTACTTCTTTTTGTTTTTGATTTTGATTTTTCTTTTCGTTCGTCTGACATGATGAGAGGAAAGTCAGGACCAACATACAGGATAACGCTACAACAACACTTCCTTTTAATTTGTTCATGATGTTTTTACTTTTAATTATTTATGTATTGATATACTAATACTTGTGTTCACTTCCCAGTCAAACTCAATATGCAGCACGCCTGCATCATCATTTTTGAGATACCATGTGCTTGTTTCATTATTATTTTTTGGACTTACTAAAGAGTTGAGGCCGAACGCATCTTCCAACTGGATTTTCTCAAAACTCATCGAAGATAATCCGATTATTTCAAAATTAATATGCCTTTCTGAATAATTCAAAGACGCATCATAATTCGCACTGCTAAAACTGAATAATTCCATTTCATCGGTGCTGATTGAACTAAAGTCCAGGAGTTCATATCCGGTTTCTGCAACCGCACTTCGGAATATTTCTCCGTCATCTTCGTACATCATGCTTGTGTTAAAATCTTCTTTTTCATCCACATAATAAAGGATGGTCATTTTTTCTGATGAATAATCATCGGTGGAATTTACAGCAGGTACCATCGGAATGAAAGACCCTGCTTTTATGAAAATGGGTATGGTTTCAAGATTCGTTTTCATTTCAATCCATTGCCCACCCTCAAAGTAAACATTATCCCAGTAATTATACCAATTGACATTTTTCGGCAGATAAACTCTTAACATTTCCTGACCTTGTTCAATAACAGGAACTACCAGCATATTCTCACCAAACATATACTCGTTTACAATATTATAAGCAATACTATCATCAGGAAACTCGTAAAAGAGTGGCCTGACAATGGGTGTGCCTTCAGCACTTGCTTGGTAGGTCGCTGTATAAATATAAGGTAATAATTGGTACCTGAGATTCATAAATGATCTTACAATCCGCTGCGTTATGTCGTTAAAATAGACGGGCTCAGATGGAATACCAGATCCGTGCGGACGGAGTATGGGTGAAAAGCATGACATTTGTAACCACCTGGTATATAACTCTTCATCCTTGGTGCCCTGTGCAAATCCACCTGCATCAGAATGGATGAAAGGCAATCCGCTAAGACTCATATGCAACATCAGCGGAAGTTGCGCCTGAAGCCCACCCCAACTTCGCGATACGTCTCCTGTCCATGGATAAATGGCATAGCGCTGCGATCCGGCGTATCCTGCCCTGTTCAGGTTAAATAACCTACGCTCAGGATACTCTTCTCGGAATTTATTATACATGAATTTGTGCCAGTAATGTGCATATATGTTGTGTACTTCATCCGCTTTGCCATTGATATGATAGATGTCAGACGGATGGCTTTCGGGTTCACCCAAATCGCCCCACCAGCCGGCTACGCCTATTTCCATTTGCTCTTTATACTTTTCCCAGAACCATTCACCAGCGGCAGGATTGAACATGTCGATTAAACCACCATTACCAAAATAAAAACCATAATTGATATATGGATTTCCCAGGCTGTCCATTGCCAGGATTCCTTTTTCGGCAGCTATTTGAAAATTGTCTATTGAATCGAGAATATAAGGTTCCGTAATTAATATAGTTTTTACCCCTTTTGTCTTAAATTTTTTGATCATTTGCTCAGGTTCGGGCCAATTGGGTTTGTACCACCGCAATCTGCCGAGTGTTCCAAGGATACTATCACCAAACCAATAAAAATCGAGTATGATGGCATCAATTGGAAAATTATTTTCCTGCATGAGTGTTACAATGGAGTCTGTTTCATATTGCGTCCGATAGGCCATCCTAGATTGTAAATTTCCCAGCGCCCAGCGTGGAGGCAGTGGTTGATATCCTGTCAGGTTTGCATAGTCTTTTGTGATACTTTTAAAGTTATCGCCTGCGATTAATACATATTTCATCAACCCACCTATAGCACCCCATTCAAATATTCCTTTTTCAGATTCACCGATATCTGCATATCCTTTTTGTGGTTTATCAAAAAACAGGAGATATTTTTTTGAAGAAACCACAAGCGGAACAGAGTAATTTAAATTCCTGGCCCCAATTTCATAACCGTATTTGGGCCGGTTGTATAGATTGTACTTCGCGCCCGCCAGGTTAAAAGCATTAGCTCTTTCTCCCAATCCATAAATTTTCTCGTCAGCATCTAATTTAAATCGTAATCCACTGTTATCAGTTCGTTTAAAAAACCCTCTTTCTTCTTCAAGAATGGTATCTCCCTCAAAAACAAATGATATACTGAACGGATTTTTAAACAGCAACAGTTCCAGACTATCGGTTTGTAACTGTATAAAATCTTGCTTGTC
>PKSW01000051.1 GCA_002869465.1 Marinilabiliales bacterium | reverse complement strand
TACTCTTCCAACAGTAGGCTTGCTGATATCCTTATTTCTTATATAAACAGCTTTATCGTAAGCAGAAATATTGACAATTTCACTTCTTCAAGAGCATTGGTCGGGTCTGTAGCATTTTTGATATGAAGTACAAAGCGATCTTCTGTTTCACCTTTATACGCATTGAAAGTGTAATGTGTATTCTGATTAAAATTAACAAGCTACCTAATTCAGTATCTTCAAGGCAAACAGTAACATTTGGCAAATTCTACTGGTCAGCGATCAATCTGTGTTCACCTTCCGAGATTTAGGTTGGTAAAGAATAATTAACAAAATAAGAAAGGTATTCACGAATTTTGTTAATCAAAAATAACACTTTTTAGTTATTTTATTTTTATTTGCATAATTATATCAGCTCTATTAAATTTTAACAATTATGAAAACAGCAATTTATAATATTTGGTAAATAGTTAACAAACCTTTAATCAATGTTAAAAAAATCCACTTTTCTTTTTATTGTTCTCTCTTTAATTGTTTATGGCTGCTCCGTAACTAGGGTAAAATGGCGTGTAAAATGGGATAAAGACAAAAAGCACGAAAAAAAAGAATTTTTTGCTGAAAACAAATCAAAAGATCATAATCAAAATCCTCCCAACATTATTATTTTACTCGCTGATGACCTTGGAAAATATGAAGTTTCAGCCTATGGCGCTAAGCATATTTCAACACCAAATATAGACAAGCTGGGCAGCGAGGGTGTTGTATTCGAGGAAGGATATGTTACTGCTCCTACTTGCGCACCTTCACGAAGCGGTATTATGACAGGAAGAGTTCAAAACCGCTATGGTTTTGAAACACAGATCATGGAGTTTTATCCCACAAATATTATTGAATATTGGTCAGGCAAATATTTTGTAAACACAGGTTCTTTTGAAGTCAAAAGCAAACCACAATTTCCTTCCGAATGGCAAACCCACAAACAGGGTGTGCCTCCCACCGAAATTACACTCGCTGAGCGCTTAAAATCCATGGGATATTACACAGGGATTGTGGGCAAATGGCATCTGGGTGTTTCACGACACAACCTTCCTTTAAATAGGGGTTTTGATTACCAGTTTGGTTTTTATGGCGCATCTTCACTCTACACTCCCGAGCGGTATTGGAGCCATGTAATAAATCACGAGCACCATACTTTTAGTGATGATTATCAATGGAAAACAGGTAGGTATGGTGAAGCCGCTATCCTGGAAATGGGAAAAGAAATTTACGAGGAAGAATATTTGACTTATGCATTCAGGGATAAAGCCATCGAATTTCTGGAAAAAAATAAGGATACCACGTTCTTTTTGTATTGTGCTTTTAATGCACCACATGTTCCGTTCCAGGCTCCCGTTGATTACTATTGCATGTACGAGGATGTTGAAGACGAAAACAAGAGGGTTTACTACGCGATGATCTCGGCACTGGACGATGCCATTGGTGAAATCAATAAAAAACTGAAAGAACTTGGACTGGAGGAAAATACAATTGTTTACCTTCTCAGCGACAATGGAGGAGCTTCTTATACTGGCGCAACCGATAACGGCCCCTTAAAAGGGGGTAAGCTTACCCAATTCGAAGGTGGAATTAACGTTCCTTTCATGATGAAATGGAAAGGTACTATTCCTGAAGGAGATCACTACGATTATCCGGTTTCTTCAGCCGATATTTTTGTGACATCAGTATTGAATGCCGGTGGCACACTTCCAACAGACCGGGAATACGATGGTGTAAATCTCATCCCTTATGTGACTGGTAAAGATTCAGGCAGACCGCATGATGTTCTTTTCTGGCGTGCCGATCACATCTGGGCAATCAGGGATGGTGATTACAAACTTATCCTGAGTACCCGTGATGGCTGGGCCGAATTGTACGACCTAAAAAATGACAAATCGGAGATGTTTAACCTGAAAGATCAAATGCCCGATTTATACCAGGATTTATACAATACCCATTTACAATGGCAGGAAACAAGTCTTCCTGAAAAGCCCATGTGGCCGCTCATTATGGATAAGAAGTTTGTATTGAATGGTAAAGAATATTTATTCCCGGCTTAATCCCTGATAATCATGAAAAGGATACTTTTTCTCACTTTCGTAATTGCAGCTCCAATGTTTTTGTTTGGCCAGCAGCCCAAAATGAACATCAAGGTGTTTACCGGATTAAATACAAATACTTTTGTTTACCGCAGCGAGAATGTTACGCCTGATCTGCTGGGTGGAATTCAGTTAGGGGCCGGTTTACGGGTAAGTAAGCGCCGGGCTTTCGCCGAAGGTAATATTACTTACATCAATTATGGTTTATCAATAGACATCAGTTATTCTGATACTGTTTTCGACCCGATCACTGTTAGAATGAACTCACTTGATGTGCCTCTGCTGTTGGGCTATATCGCTGTAAAAAAGCCTGTTTTTAAATGGTATTTTTATGGCGGACTGGTCAACCGGTTCAGCTTAAAAGGCAACGTAACCTACCGGGATGAGAACATTAAATTTTCGCCAAAAGAATTCGATCTTCATACCTATAATCTATTGGCGAGGTTTGGAACCCAGATAGACCTGGCCATGTTTAACTTTGATTTTAACTATTCAATAGGTGTTACCAATTCTTTTAGGGACGACATCCGCATAAACTCACATGCATTTCAGCTTAGCATAGGGTATTTGTTTTAATTTCTAAACGGAGATGTATTGTTTTTAAATACTTCTACTCTTTCGATTTTTTTGCATCAATAAAAAAGTGCAATTCTTCAATTTCAATAGTTTTATAGCGCATATATGGGTATATATGCTTTTTTTTTTTTTTTTTT
>PKSW01000129.1 GCA_002869465.1 Marinilabiliales bacterium | reverse complement strand
GCCAATGATTTTAATGAATTTCTGCACAATTATATCCAAAGCAATGGTTTTCCGGATGTGATGGGTGACGAGACTGTGGGTGTTGCCACTGATTTTACAGGTCCTATTGAAATTGTCCATATGGAAAACGAGACCAACCAGATGATCATTGAGCGAACAACAAACGCTTTAAAATACAGGCCTGATGACGACAGTGCACTGATGGAAAGAGGAATAGCATTCGCAGAAGAAGGTAATTTACAGGCGGCAATGGATGATTTTAACAAAAGTATTGAACTGGTGGATGATGATGCCTATTATTATTTCAACAGGGGCGACTTGTTGATGAGGGCAGGCAAGAACAGGGCTGCGTTGATCGATTTCGATATTGCCGTTAAATTAAAGCCTGAAGACTGTGTATACCGTAATTGCAGGGCTATGGTGTTTCAATTAATGCAGAAATATGATGACGCAATGAAAGACCTGAACAAAACACTTGAAATAGATGACCGTAATCTGCTGGCTTATTATTTACGCGAAAATATTTACAGAACCATTGGTGAGATTGAAAAAGCAGAGCATGACCTCCGGAAAATTGAAGAAATCAAAGAAGAAAATGGATAAATACAAATCAGGAACTATACTTAAATCCCAAACCTGGTCTGTTTGTCTTTAGTTCATCCGGTTGAAATTCCTGCACATCAGCCAATACCAGCGTCGCCATCACTTCTTTCGTGCGTTCACTTTTTGGCAAATCCGCCATGCGTAATTCCTGGTTGCGGTATGCTTTTTCAACCAACTTCCTAATAGATCGTGCATTGCCAAAAAACTTGTTCCGATAGGCATACAAGTGTGCAATATACTTTTTGATATGTTCAGCCGCTTTTGCATCCGCTTTTAAGCCTCTTTTTGCCAGCATATTTACGGCAATCACCCACAATTCATTTTCAGTGAAATCCTCGAAATGGAAAGTTCTGTCGAAACGGGATTTGATGCCCGGGTTTGATTCTATAAAACTTTTCATATTATCCGTATACCCGGCAACGATCACTCCAAATTCACCCCGATGGTCTTCCATTTCTTTTATGAGAGCTGCAATGGCTTTTTTGCCAAAATCATGACCTCCGGTATTTGGACCGCCTTCAGTGATGGCATAGGCTTCATCAATAAACAATATACCTCCCATAGCTCTTTTCACAAGATCTTTTGTTTTAAGTGAAGTTTGCCCAACGAATCCGGCCACAAGGTCACTACCATCGGCGTCTATTACATGGCCTCTTTCAAGCAAGCCCAATGCCTTATAGAACTTACCGATAATCCTGGCCACCGTGGTTTTCCCGGTTCCGGGATTTCCTAAAAAGATAGAATGCATTGAAAATGCCTTCAGAACATCACGATCCATTTCCCGGTAATACTTGGTCAGCCGGATCAGTTCATTCACTTCCTTTTTAATATTAGCCAGACCGGTTAAGGCATTTAGCTCACTCATGGCTTCGTCCAGTAAAGGCTTATCAATATCCAGTTTTAGCCTTTCCTTGATCTTGCTTTCTGAGATGTCTTCAATATCCTCTTCCTGGATTGTGCTGAGCATTTTTTTTGTCAGTTCATCCGGATCATATTCTCTGACAAGCCGTATCCCCAGGTTCATTTTTGCCTCATCCACCATGGAGTTTACCAGGCGCGCATTTCCAAAAGTACGATCACGGCTACGGAAAGCATCCGTAACATACATTTTCAGCTTTTTCAATGCGCCTTCTGAAAGCTTCACTCCTTTTCCATCAGCCGCATAATGAGCAATGGCCACCAGTTCATCAGGTGTATAATCGTCAAAATGATAGTGGTTACGAAAACGCGATTTTAAGCCAGGATTGGAATTGATAAAGCTTTCCATTTCTTTGGGATAACCTGCCACCATGATGGCAACATCACCTGGACCATCGCTCATTTCAGTGATCAGCGCTGCTACTGCTTCGGGTCCGAAATCATTGGATACACCTTCACGATGCAACATATAGGCTTCATCGATAAAAAGAATGCCGCCCCGGGCTTTTTCAATCGCCTCTTTGGTATCTTTTCCTGATTGACGCACATAACCGGAGATCAGGTCATTACTTTCGACAGCATGCACATGTCCTTTTGAAAGCAGTCCCATGGCATGATAAATCTTACCCAGTAATTTCACTACGGTTGTTTTACCGGTTCCCGGGTTTCCGGTAAAAACGCTATGTAGGTTGATCTCTTCATCTTCGTCAAAACCCTTTTCCTGCCTGACTTGAAGGTAACTTACATAATCGACATATTCGCGAACCTTTTGCTTGATCTCTTTTAAACCCACCAGTTTATCCAACTCGCTTAAAATCTCCTCAAGAGGCCTGTCGTCAATTTCAATGTTAAAATTATCAACAATCTCATCCGTGTTATCCGTTTCTTTAGTTGTAGTATCATCACTATCCGGCGCATCATTTTCCGGCGTTTCATTCTTTATCGTATTCTGAATGTGTGGTTTACCATAAAATTCCGTTACATCTTCATTCAGCAGTGCTTCATAATCGCTGAGTCTTTCCATATGTTTTTCACCAACACTGAATGGGATCATGGCCACCACATTGTCCATAAAAACCACTTCAACCCGATAGTTATCATGTATCCACGAATTACCGTCTGCCGTTCCCCATCCACCTGTAATTGTAAAATCCTCTCCGGGCCCCAAATTGGGTGTTATCAATCCCAGATTATCAGAAACCCCCACTAAAAGGCCGGTATCGTCATAATAATTAAAGAACAACTCGCACAACCATTCTTCCTCCAGGAGGTTGATGAATTTGAATTCCGTCATGACGTAACGGGTT
>PKSW01000324.1 GCA_002869465.1 Marinilabiliales bacterium | reverse complement strand
TCAGTTTCATGATTTCCGCTGTGGTAAAAATCCATCCGCAGACTTTTATCAAGGAAAAAAGTATCAAACTGGGCCTGAGTTACCAGCCCCGATATAATCATGACGAATGCAAGTATCTTTTTCATCGTTTCTCGTTTAAAAAATGAGCAGACAAAGTTAATTGAAAAAGGTGAATATCTTTGTATGACATCTCCTTTGTAACCAACGAGGAGTTTATGCGTCAAACTAAAAAATGAGAGAAGCCGACGAAACAATCATCGGGCAGGTGCTGAATGGAAACCGCAATGCATATGCGCTACTGGTTGACAAATACAAAGACCGTGTTTTCAGCCTGGCCTTGGGTATTGTACATCATCGTGAACTGGCTGAAGAAATTGCCCAGGATGCATTTGTAAAGGCTTTCGGTTCGTTGAAAAAATTCAGGAAAGAAGCAGGTTTTTCAACCTGGATTTACCGAATTACTTACAATACGGCCATCTCGGAAACAAGAAAACGGAAACACATCGTTCAGCCGGTTGAAGCACAATTTGAAAACATGGTTTCGCTCCATGCGGATGAAATATCTGAAGCAAATGAAGAAAAAGAAACAAAGCACAAACTGATCGAAAAGGCTATCACCGAGCTCGTAGCCGAGGAAAAACTGATCTTGACTTTATATTATTACGAAGAAAATTCGGTGGAGCAGATCAGCAAAACCACCGGCCTGACCGTTTCAAATGTAAAGGTGAAACTCTTCAGGCTGCGCAATAAGCTAAAGGAAATCGCAGAAAGAATAAGTAATACAGAAATAGCCGTTTATTAAATTTGGATGACATGGAAAAGGAAGATAGAATTATCAAGGCATTATTACATGATGAATTCATTGAAAAAGCACCTGATGGATTTACCGATAAAGTAATGCAAAGCATTGAAGTGGCTGAATTACAAAAGGAGAAAACCTACCGTTATGATTGGCTATACCTGTTGATCATTGCGGGTTCCGTTCTTTTTGCACTGGGGATTGTGGCCTTTATCGATAGCTCATTTATAAGCCGTAATTTCTATGTATTCTTGGGATATACAACGGAGTTCTTTCACCAGATGACTGGCATTTTTGACCATACGCAACTTATCAATACGTCTGTGCTTTCTGGCAGCGGACTTATTATAGGCACATTCCTGATTATGATGACCTTATTGCTTTTTGATGGATTTGTGTGGAAAAAGAAAAGGCATCTGAACCTGTTTGCCTGGTCTTTTTAAAAAGCTGATCAATATAAAAGTTTTACGACATCCCGGATACTGGCTACCGGGATGATCTCAATTTTCTGTTTTTTCTTGTCGATGCCTTTCAGGTTGTATTTCGAGATCATGATCTTTTCAAATCCCAGTTTTTCAGCTTCTGAAATCCGGTTTTCAACACGTGAAACCGCCCTGATCTCGCCCGATAGTCCCACTTCGCCTGCAAAACAGATATTGTTCCCCACCGGCTGATCATCAGCTGAAGACAACACAGCGGCCACTACCGCCAGATCAATGGCCGGATCATCCACGCGAATACCCCCGGCAATGTTGAGGAACACATCTTTGGCGCTTAACCTGAACCCGCTTCGCTTTTCCAGTACGGCCAACAGCATGTTCATGCGCCTCAGGTCGAATCCTGTGGAGGAACGCTGGGGTGTACCATAGGCTGCCGGACCCACCAGCGCCTGCGTTTCAATCAACATAGGCCGTTGCCCTTCCAGCATCGCGGCAATCGCAATGCCGCTGGTTTCTTCATCGCGCTGCGACAATAAGATCTCGCTCGGGTTGGTCACTTCCCGCAAACCTGTGGACTGCATTTCGAAAATGCCCAATTCGGAAGTAGAGCCAAAGCGGTTTTTCACCGATCGCAATATCCTGAACCCATAATGCCGGTCGCCTTCAAACTGTAACACCGTATCCACCATGTGTTCCAGTAATTTCGGCCCTGCCAGGGTGCCATCTTTGGTAATATGACCAATCAGAATAACAGGAATATTGGTTGTTTTGGCAAAACGCTGCAACTCGGCTGCTGTTTCGCGAATTTGTGATATGCTCCCTGCCGACGAGTCAATAATGTCAGTATACAAGGTTTGAATCGAATCAATGATAATGAGTTCAGGTGATAACTCTCCGATATGTCGGAAAACTTCCCCGGTAAAGGTTTCGTTCAGAATATAACAATCTGGATTGTTCAAGCCAATACGGTCAGCCCGCATTTTTAATTGACGGTGGCTTTCTTCCCCGGAAACATACAAGATTCTTATTCCCTGCATATTTAAAGCTACTTGCAGTAACAAGGTAGATTTTCCAATTCCGGGTTCGCCGCCTATCAAAACGATGGATCCTGTTACAAGGCCGCCTCCCAATACACGGTCCAGTTCAACGCTCCGGGTTGTTATTCGTTCTTCTTTCTCATGGTCCACCTGGTGAATGGGTTTGGGACTAACTGCCTTATCTCCTTTTTTATAGCCTTTCTTTTTATCGTCTTTGCTCACAATAACCTCTTCCACATAGGTATTCCATTCGTTACAAGCAGGGCATTTCCCCAGCCAGCGTGTCGACTGGTTACCGCAATTCTGACAAAAAAATGAAGATTTGGTTTTGGCCATTAATTCTACTTTATCGATAGCATCAAATTTACAACTTTATTAAATTGAACCTTTTAGTTGAATTGGTTTAAACAATTAAATCATCCTAAATTATACAATAATACTTGACTTATATCAATATTAATTGTAAATTTCGGTCGAAAACAAACAATTAACGCGTTATTCCTTCATCTAAAACAATTTCCATGAAACAATTAAAATTTCTATTCATGGCTGTGGG
>PKSW01000445.1 GCA_002869465.1 Marinilabiliales bacterium | reverse complement strand
GTCGGCATCCACGGGCAAAATGTATTTTCCCCATGATTTATTGATGCCTACATTTCTTGCATTGGCCAATCCTCTGTTTTCAATATTGACCAGTTTAAACCGCTTATCCTTTTGGCAGAATCCTAAAGAAACCTCTTCTGTATGATCCGATGAACCATCATTAACAATGATGCATTCCCAGTTATCATATGATTGATTGAGAACAGAATCCAGACATTCTGCTAAATAATGGCCGTGATTGTAACAAGGAACAACGACCGAAATCAAAGTTGAAGAATCACTCACAATTCCTATTATGAATTATAATACACCTTATTTGCCAAACGGATCAAGTTCCTGTTTCCGATTATTTTATCCAGGTTATTGGAATAACACAGGGTCATATAGCGCAACACATTTTTTTGCTTTTTGCTGATCATTCCCGAATTACTGATATCCGTTATATATCTATGTATAGATTTCGCATTTCGTTTTGCCTGGGCCAAAAAGTATTTTTTAAAAGTGACCATGATGCCCTGCTGCAGATCGGGCAAATACAACATTTCTAAATCATTGAACACCTTTTGATAATAGCTATAAAATGAGGGTAGCACTTTCAATGCAAAATAGGATGGGTCTAATTTTACCTCCGCTGAATTGCCCCTGTAATATGTATCAGCGATATCGTAATAACGAAATTTCATACCCGACTTTAAAGCCCTTGTATGCAAATCCACATCCTGAAGCCTGTCTAATTGTTCATCAAAATAATTCAATTTTTCCAGGGTACTTTTTTTCCAAATCGGCCCCCTTGTATCCCAGGGCAAGCTGTATTTCAAAAATTCACTTAGAAAATCTGTTATTTTCTCAGGATCTTTACCCACAGCATGCTCACAATCTCCAATTTTTTCAAAAAAATATCTGGTTCTGAAAACCAAAAAGTCGAACTGCGGTGCTGATTCAAAATTTTGAACCCGGTTTAACAGGCAATTAGGATCAAGCAAATCATCGGAATCTATAAACACCAGGTATTTGCCATCAGCCTTATCTATTCCGAAATTTCTGGCGCCGCTGCCCCCAGCTTTATGGTGAGCAGGCCTCTCAAATAGCTTGAACCGCTGATCAATATTCACATAAGTTTTCACCCTTTCAATGGTATCATCTTCAGAACCGTCGTCCACCACAATACATTCCCAGTTTGTATAAGTTTGCGCGGCTATTGATTGCAAGGTTTCGCCGATCATTTCAGCACGATTATAGGCTGGAATAACCAGAGAAACCAGCGGATTAGATAAATTATGATTCATAGACTTCGCTAACAAGTCTTTTAATTAACCTCCTGTTGTCGTAGTTTTCTTTTACAAAATCCCTTCCCTTTTTACCAAATCGTTCCCGTAAACTTTCATCTTCTATTAGTCGAACCAGTTTGTTGGCTATTGCTTCAGGATTTTTTTGAGGAACAACGTATCCTGTTTCATTGTCAATCATGCCTTCTTTCATGCCCCCGGCATCCGTTACAAGAACCGGAATCTCCATAGCCTGGGCTTCTTGAATAACCAAGCCTTGTGCTTCCTGTACCCCACCGTTTGTCGAAATACCGGGTAACATAAAAATATCTGTACTTTTATAAGTTTCGTAAACTTCTTCTTCCGTTTTTGCACCAAGCAATAAAATATGATGATCCAAATCCTCCTTGTTTATGAGTTTTTGAAGCTCATTTTTTAGCTCTCCCTCCCCAATAATCCAATAGTTAACTTCATAACCTTGACCAATGATAATTTTGATCGCCCGGATACCATATTCAATGCCTTTGACTGGAACAAGTCGGGCCACAGTCAGGATGGTAATTTTTTTTTCAGTCTTAGAAATCTCAATATCTTTTAAATATACGTCGCTCAGCCCCATCGGGATAATCGTAATTTTAGATGTGGCTCCCAGCTGTTCCAATTTGGTTTTTGAATATTGAGAATTTACAGTATAAGTATAGTTGCTTTTGAATAAATCTTCATAAAATTTGGACTCATAATCATGAAGGTCGTAACCGTGGAATGTGACAACTGTTTTCCTGGCATTAAATAATCCAATTTTCTGAAGTTTTAATACTTCCTTTCCGTTTGGTCCATAATGCGCATGAATCACATCAAACGGATCCATACAATCACTAAAATACCCTAGTTGAAATACGTGTCGCAAGCTGAGACCCCTTCTGCCATGTTTCAATGGGTTTATCAGCTCAATAATAGGCTTTCTGATTTTAGGATTATTACGATAAATGCAGAATGCTTGTTTGATTCTCTCCAATTTGTTATCGGGAATGTGTATGTCTTCTATATAGCATTTATGTTTATCAAGCAATTCATATTTTAGAATATCCTCTGTAGGTATAATATTTCTATTATGCTTTCTACTAAATATTTTAACTTCAAAACCAAGATCAATTAAACCGACTATCTGGTTGACAATAAATGGCTCAGAATATTTCGGGAAAGAATCAACGAAGAATGCAACTGATTTAGTGATCATTATTTACTATTCAGTTTCTTGTAAATATAAAAGTCAGATCTCGAAGTGTTGATCTCGTCTTTTTCATCATGTTTGAACTTGTTATCTATTTTCTCAACCAATGTCCAGCCCAACTCATTTCTATCAATCCAGTCTGTGAACTTTCTGTCTTTGAGGTGTGGCGCCTCAAAATGATCTTTATTACTCGAATAAATAATCACAAACTTATTTGAAGAATTAAAAAGCATTTTCATGTAAGCATTAAACATCTCTTCCTCTGTTAAATGGAAAATAACATCTAATGATAGCGCGAGATCAGCTTTAATAAGTTTATGTGTATCAAAAAAAGTAAGT
>PKSW01000184.1 GCA_002869465.1 Marinilabiliales bacterium | reverse complement strand
TTTTCAATATTCCTGTTCAGATAAACCTTTGCTGCTATATTCAAAACCCTCAAATCAATTGCTTCATTTCTTGCGTTGTTGTTTGTTTTTCGCCATTCATGCACAGCATGACCTTTGACAAACTTTGTGTACCTGCGCTCTGTTGTGAATTGTTCAAAATACTTTTCATTGTATTGCATCGAAAAATGGCAGAAACCATGGCCTGGCTTTTCAACTGCCAAATGGTCAAAAAGGGTATCTTTTGCTGTGTCAGTGCCAATGCTAATCAAGTGAATTTTCCGGTTTCCAATTCTGTGTTTTTTGGGGCCTGTAATCAGGGCTTTCCCTGGAACTGAATAACCTTTTGTTGCTATGACATGCCGGTTGAATCTGTTGAAGGTGAAATTGTAGACCTCTTTTGACCTGTAACCAGAATCAACAAAGCAGGCCCCAAGCTTCATTTCAGCACCGCTGGCATGTGTCCAACTGCCATTGATGTATTTTGCCAGGTCATGCCAGACACCTGGCAGTGATGTATCACCTGGCAGCACCCGATATTCAACCCCCCATGTTTCATCATTGGCCCCATGGGCCACAACTTCAAGTTCAAGCCTGTCCTGTTGCACATCGACACCACAGGTCAGCAACCCTGCTTGTGCTGGGATTTCTGGCCCATAGGGTTCCCGCCTGTCAACCAGGGCCTTGGCATCAAGGGCTTCACTTGTTTCTTCTGTCCATGGTTCTGCTTTGTGGGCATTGAAAAAATCCCGCCTTTTCATTTCATCTGATTGCCCTTGCAGATAGGCTGACACCACCTTTGACAAACTAACAAACCGGCTGTTCCATGAAGGCAAATGAAACCCGATTTTTTTGGGCCTGCTGGCCAGGGCTGCAAACAACCCTTTGCCTGAATCTTTACAGACCCAACTGCCTGACAGCACCGCTTCATTTCTATCTTCATCAGTCCACTGTGCCTGACAGTGTTTGCACTCATACCTGGCCAACCTGCCATGCTCGATTTCATTGAAGTCATTGGTTTCAGCAGGCCAGGTGATGTTTTCAAAGGTCATGACCTGGGCACCCCCGCAATAAGGGCAACAGACTTCAAAAACGAACACAACAGCACAAGCCTTGATGGCCCTGACAATGGCACCATCTTCATCTGTTGGCGTTGAAATCTTCCATATTTTACGTTTCCAGCCATAGGTAATGGTTCGTTTTTCTGCCAGGCTGATGGGGTCAGCCTCACCCCTGCCTGCTGATGCTGGGTATTTGTCAACCTCGTCAAGCACCAGGTAACACACCGGCTTATTCCCTAACCTTGAAGGTGACCTGGCCCATGCCAAATAAATCGGCATGTGGTTCAAGTTGATTCTTTTCAAGCCTTGGTCATCACTTGAGCCTGTCAGGTGACCTCTTAACCGTTCAGAACTTCTCAGCATGGGTAAAATTCTGTCACGGCTGTTTTCATCAGCTGTTGTTTCATCAGGGTAAACATACATCACAGGGGCTGGTGCCCGATCTATGACATATCCGACAAAGTTGTGTGCCGCTTCACTGACACCAACCTGTGGTGCCTTACAGATTGAAATTTCTTCAACACCAGGTGCCATTGAAGCATCCATGATGCCTGTCAAATATGGGGTTGTTTCGTTTCGCCAGGGGCCAGGCAGGCTGGTCATCGTCACAACCCTGTGCCGTTCACACCATTCTGAAACCTTGATGGCCTGCTGCTTTTTTAAAATCTTGCGTTCAGCCTTGCTGAACTTGACCCCGATGGACACAGCCCCAAGGCCAGCAGCTGCCCTGATGCTTTCAGGCATCCATGGCCTATTGGCTTTCACTTCAATTGTTTGCATTGTCTGTCACAATCACTTGATAATTTTCAGTTGAAGCAAAGGCTGTCAGTTGTGTGTCAAGTTCCTGGTTCATAAAATCAACCAGCCTGTCAATCTTCATGGGGTCACCACCGACAACAGCCACCATGGCAGCAGCCTTTGACCAGAAAAAATGCCTTAAACCATTGTCAAGCACACAAACCCTTCCGGCCAGTTCAGAATCTAGTTCATCCCTTGGCACCCATCGTTCACGTTCCCTCTGTATCTCTTCTTTCACTTTTTGGTTTGCAAGTTCAAGCTTTTCAACCTGCAACCTCTTTTCCTTCAACGTCAACCTGCCTAATTCATCCCCCTGCTTGACAAGGGTGCCATCAATCCTTTTCAGGTTTGCTTTGGCATAGGTGTCAACCTGTGCTTTCAAATAATCGCCACCAGGTTCAGACCTTAAAAAGCCAGTTTTAACATGGTCATATAGTGTTGACTTTGACACCTTGTAACCTGATGCCAATAGATAGTCTAAAACTTGCTTTGTTGATGTGAATTTATCCATGGTCAACACCAGAAATTTTCACTGTTGATTATTTTAGAATTGTGACTAATTACATGGTCAAAAGCATCACCAAACATCAATGCAGTTATTTCTTCAGAAGCTTCTTTGTTGACCTGGTGCCAACCAGGGCCTGCACCAACCAGGGCCAGGCCAGCTGTTTTGTCAATAGCCAGGGGCTGGTGATCTGACAGCAGGGCAAACAACCTGGTGGCAGCAACTGATGCTGACCTTGGCACAGCTGGTGGTTTTTTCCCCTCGCCCCCCTTGTGTTGCCCTGCAACCGATGCCCCCAAGGTCACAGGGCCTGGCAGACCAGCAGAAACCCATGCCGCCAAATCAACATGCCGTGATGCTTCACCAGGGTCTTTGCCAACAGGCACAGGCCACCTGATGGCCTGGCTATAATTCTCAAGCCACCATTTGCGGGCAGCAGCCCCTGGCATTCTGCCCTTGCTGTCAGGGCTGTCAAA
>PKSW01000120.1 GCA_002869465.1 Marinilabiliales bacterium | reverse complement strand
GCAAGCTAAATAACCTCAAACTGCTAAAACTAAAAACCCAAAAAAATGAATCAATCCATTTTCAAAAATAGTCCTGTCACTTAAGCTGAACGCATTGATTCGCCTGATGTCATCATAGGACTTGACCAATTAAAAACAACAATCGATCACATAAATAATCTATCTGGAAATTAAACCCTTTATGAAAACCACAGACTTATCTGGTAAGCAACGTACACCTGACGGAATCCATCTATTCACCACCGACCACCCCGATATTCCGGTCCCTAAAAAAGAACGGATTCAATATCTCGACATTTTGCGAGGTATCGCCATATTGTTTATCCTGGTGGCCAATATCCGCTACCTTTCGGGTGAATATTTTATTCCTGAGTTGCAAAAGGCGGCTATGAAAAATGCCTCCTTCGATCATGTGCTGGAAATATTGGCCTTCATTTTTGTGGATGGAAAGTTCTATTCTATTTTTTCGATCCTCTTCGGAATTGGCTTTGCCGTGCAATACCAGCGGATGAATAAAGACGACAAGGTCTTTGTTCCGTTTTTCAGGCGCAGAATGTTGGGATTACTGCTCATCGGAAGTGTGCACCTTTTCCTTATCTGGCTGGGAGATATCCTTACCTTGTATGCCCTCTTGGGCTTCATCCTGGTCTGGTTTCGTCATTTCTCCAACAAACGCCTTTTGATATGGACAGGCGTTTTGCTGGTAATGCCTGTTTTTCACTGGCTGGCAATGTACCTGACCGACAATTTTTATCCTGAATATTTTTTCCGTCTTAACAAAGAACTGTTAAACACAGCCGGCATTGAACTAAATTTAAATGGTAGTGATCCCGGAATCGACCGTACTGAATATTTAGCCATTTCAAATTTGAAACAACTATTGGAAGTAAATATTTTTATGCCTCTCCTTCGTTTAGGCATGATCCTTATGGAAGGAAGAATGTTTAAGGTACTTGCCCTTTTCCTATTGGGTGTGTGGGCAGGGCGCCAAATACTTGAACGAAATATTCTTTCGAACACAGCACTACTTAAAAAAACAATGCTTGTTGGCTTCTTCATTGGTATTCCCATGAACCTGCTTCGGGCCTGGGTTAAGTATAGTCATCTGAGTGGCGATCATTGGATAGCATCCGAATACGTATTCAATGCCCTGGCGCTAACACCTATGGCTATTGGTTATTGTGCCGCCATTGCACTGATGGTAAAAGATCGGCCACAATGGCTTGGATGGTTTGCTCCGATTGGAAGAACTGCGCTATCAAATTATCTGTTTCAAAGTTTGATATGCATTTTTATTTTTTACGGAGTAGGATTGGGTTATGGTGGTAAATTGGGATATTCAGCTGTTGTCCTGTTTGCCCTGTTATTGTTTGGATGGCAGATTATTTTCAGTACCATCTGGCTCAGGTATTTCCGCTTTGGCCCTGTAGAATGGCTATGGCGTCAACTCACCTATGGGAAGCATGTTAAATTGCGGAAACCTGCTCCTGAAAAAGTGGATTTAACAGGATAAAGCACTCACAAACCATAATCACATCGCATATTGTGAAAACAAAATAAAAAGTAAAAATGAAACAAGCATGCTGAAAATAATCTTTAACACGCACGACAATGATTATTTTTTATCATGCAGCTCCATCTGACATTTGAAAATTAAAAATAACCTGATGAAATATCCTATCGAAAAAAAATCATTCCGAATGAACTTCAACAAATTCGGATACTATGCCGTGGGCTTATTAGCCATTGCGGTTTTAGGTTTTTGGCCCACCTACTTTTCAAAATTCTTTGATGGTACGGCAGATTTCAATTTTTATTACCATTTTCATTTCATGATGGCAACATCCTGGATAGCACTATTAATTGTGCAACCCATGCTTATCAGGAAAAAGAAATTACCCATTCACAGACAAGTCGGAAAATTGAGTTTTATCATTTTACCCTTGTTTTTTGTTTCGGTAATTTTACTCAAGCATTATAATCTTGGAGGTGAAGTTACCGAAGGTTTAGGTGCCAGTTTGTGGTTGCAATTAAAAGATCTGGTAATTATTGGCACCATGTTTACGATTGCAATAGTGAATAAACATACGATGCAAATCCATGCCCGTGCCATGATTTCAACCGGCATTGTTTTCATTGAGCCTACTTTGGGACGGTTTATCATACTCACCGTATTACCGGAACCTGATTTTTACCTTGGCCTGGGAATTACGGTGGCCATCATGTATGCGTTAATTATCTCTCTAATCATTCTTGAAAGAAAACAAACCAAAGGACGATGGGTATTCCCTCTGCTTTTAGTCATGTTTATGGTATTTCACACACTTATTTTCTTTGAGATAAGCTTTCCGCTGTGGGATGCCCTTGCAGCATGGTTTGTAAAATTACCGATTACTTAACAAATCAGATTTAAATTTAAAAAATAACCAATTAAAAAGAATTAAATGAATTATATGAAAGGAAAAGTCGCACTGGTAACAGGCGCAAGTAGTGGTATTGGGAAAGCGACAGCAGAAGCTTTTGCAGCCAAAGGTGCATATGTTGTAGTTGCAGCGCGCAGAAAAGAAGAGCTTGATACATTAGTGGCCTCTATCGAAGCGATGGGAGGCAAAGCATCCGCTGTTAAAACGAATGTGTCAGTTGCTAAGAGTGTTGAACAAATGGTCGCTCATGCCATCGAAGTTTTTGGCCGGTTGGATTATGCAATTAACAATGCCGGTATTGAAGGGAAGTTCGTTGGAATAACGGATCTTGCTGAAGAAGACTGGGATGAAGTGCTGGACATCAATCTGAAAGGAACCTATCTCTGCATGAAGTACGAAGCCAGGGCCATGCTCAATC
>PKSW01000187.1 GCA_002869465.1 Marinilabiliales bacterium | reverse complement strand
TTCCCTTTTATTATTTTTATGTTTCAATTTAATTCAAACCGGATGACAGATTTAAGAACCCTGCTCCTCGCAGAAATGTCAAGGCGTAACACCGATTTCATTAGTGATATTGTGTTATCCGACAAAACCCTGTTCGAAAACCTTTTCAAATTGGCATTGCTGAATGAAGAACCCGTTTCGCGACGTGCTATTTGGGTGGTAGATGTTATATCGGAAGTTGATCCTAAAATCCTTCATCCCTATATGAGTGAACTGATTGAAGCATTGCACCATTTTAATCATGACGGACTAAAAAGGCATACGTTGCGAATGCTGTCAAGAAACGATCTTACTATGGAACAATTCCTGCCCATTCTCGATCTGTGCTTTGAATTTATGAGATCAGAAAAAGAGAGTGTTGCTGTCCGTTACCAGGCCATGCATTTATTGTACAAAATGTCTGAGAAAGAACCAGGTTTAAAGCATGAAATAATTTCAACTATTGAATTACAAATGCATGATGGGAGTTCGGCTTTAGGAAATCAATGTCTTAAATTACTGAAAAAGCTGAAGTTTGAAATCAACAAACTAGAAAGAAAATAAACAGTCAATCCAAATTTTAGTAATTTAGCTTCCCTCAAAAAACATAAATCATGAAAAAAAGCTGGATCGTAATTGCAATTATTATTATTATAGGTGTACTCCTTTACAGTTGGGTAAAAGGGAACTATAACCAAATGGTCACGCAAAGTGAAACCGTTGACAAACACTGGGCTGATGTTGAAAATGTCTATCAACGCCGTGCCGATCTGATTCCAAACCTTGTAGCTACCGTAAAAGGTTATGCTTCGCATGAAAGGGAAACACTGGAAGGTGTGATCAATGCGCGGGCAAAAGCTACCCAAACCACTATCAATGCAGGGGAACTGACTCCTGAAAGCATGGCAGCATTTCAACAGGCGCAGGATGGTTTGAGTTCCGCTCTGTCGCGTTTGATGGTTGTAGTTGAAAGATACCCGGACCTGAAAGCCAATCAGAATTTCCTCGAATTGCAGGCGCAACTCGAAGGCACTGAAAACCGAATCACCATTGAAAGGCAAAAATTCAATGAAGCGGCACGACAGTACAATACGTATATCAAGTTATTTCCTAAAAACATGTTGGCCAATATCTTCGGATTTGATGTAAAACCCTACTTCGAAGCACAACAAGGAGCTGAAACAGCGCCTAAAGTAGAGTTTTAAATTAAATATTCATTAAATCTGTTAAAAATGGGAACTTCAGCAAGACGTTTTTTTACCAAACGGGAAAAAGATGAAATCCAGAAAGCGATCCTGAATGCCGAATTGGATACTTCAGGCGAGATACGGGTTCATATTGAAACCCATTGTGAAGCAGAAGTATTGGACAGGGCAGCCTATTTATTTAAAAAGATTGGCATGCAAAAAACAGAACTCCGGAACGGTGTTCTCATCTACCTGGCGGTTGAATCGCGAATATTTGCCATCATTGGCGATAAAGGAATTAATGCTGTAGTGCCTGAAAATTTCTGGGATGACATCAAGAACAAAATGGCTGCACACTTTGAAAAGGGAGAGTTCGTTATAGGTTTATCTGAAGGAATAGAGCGTGCCGGAAAGTTATTAAAAAAGCACTTTCCGCGCCACTCTGACGACATCAATGAATTATCTGATGAAATTTCATTTGGAAAATAATCAAAAGAACAACATACAATTTTTATATCAATGCTCACCAGATTAACGCATATAGTACTTTCAATTCTTTTTGTTTTTATTGCTGTAAGCCATTTGCAAGCTGATATTCCGCCCAGGCCTTCCCCACCCCGCCTGGTTAATGACCTTGCAGATATTTTAACAGATCAGCAAGAAAGTGCCCTGGAAAGAAAGTTGGTAAACTTTAATGATACGACATCCAATCAAATTGCTATTGTAATAGTTAAAACACTGGATGGCTACGACCCCAATATGTATGCGTATGAAATTGGTGAAAAATGGCAGGTAGGTCAGAAAGAATTCAACAATGGAGTGGTTGTGCTTGTAAAACCCAAATATGGGAATGAGCGTGGCCGCGTGGCTATTCAGGCAGGTTACGGACTGGAACCTGTTATTACCGATGCATTGAGCAAAAGGATCATTGAAAATGAAATGATCCCTGAATTTAAAAACAATAATTACTACCAGGGAATTGACAAAGCTACCGATGTGCTTATGGCATTGGCAGCCGGTGAAATTTCCGCCGATGGTTACGGAAAAAATATTGATGCAACGCCACTTGCCGCTTTATTGCCATTCCTTATTTTTATTATCATTTTTATTCTGATCAGGGTAAGCAATGCCAAATCAAGAAGTATGGGAGGCGACCTGCCTTTCTGGACCGCTTTATGGTTAGGAAGCAACATGGGCAGGTCATCTGGTAACTGGAATAGTTTTTCAGGCGGCAGTTCCGGTTTTGGTGGCGGAGGTGGTGGCTTCGGTGGTTTCGGGGGAGGCAGCTTCGGTGGTGGCGGTGCTAGCGGAAGCTGGTAAAATCAACAGTTTCTTTCAGATAAAACTTATGCAGATATATACATAAGTTATGAACATATAAGCCCCTATTTTATTGATTATCTTTGAGTTTTAATACCGTTAATTATTAAAATGTCTCTATAATTTCATTTTGACAATAAAATGAATATTTTTGAAGTCTGTTAAAAGTGTGTTTAACACTTCTTTAACATTTACCAGAAAACAACAATTATTATAGATAATATTTACACCATGGTCTTTAACGTTAGCGTTATTAAAAACTTTTTGAAGATCAAAAGGTTTTTACTCAGTGGTTTTTTCACCATATTATTATTCACAAACCTTTCTTT
>PKSW01000384.1 GCA_002869465.1 Marinilabiliales bacterium | reverse complement strand
CATGTTGGCATAGAGGAGAATTTCAACCAGGTAATTTTTGATGTTTCTCAAAACATGCCTAACCCGGCATATGATGAAACCACCATTCAAGTAGTTTCTGATGCCCAGGCAGATGTAGTATTAACTTTAAGTAATATACTTGGTCAGCAGATTTATCAAACTACCCAATCAGGTGCTGGCAACCATACTTTCAAATTGAATGTATCTGATTTTGATTCAGGCCTTTATTTCTACACCATATCTATTGGTGAGAAATCAGTAACAAAGAAAATGTTGGTTCAGTAAAGAATTAAACTTTTATCTAAAGGCTGCCAAATAATTGGCAGCCTTTTTTTATGGCATCAACTCGTGCGAGTCTGCAAAACAAATATTGCAGATTAGCTTCTTGTATTTTCTTCCGGGGGGAGTCTTCAAATTAAAGGCCCCTGTGCCAGATTCGTTCCAGCAAAAGAAAAAGAAAGGGATCTAATGGTTTTTTACAAAACATGTTTCATTCTGTAAATTGTCATCAAAGTTTTATTAACTTTGTCAGTTACATATCGAAATATATCATCATTATTGTTTAATTAAATCGAAATAACATGAAGAAAATTTTACTTTTTGCTTTAGTATTTAGTTTTGGGCTATTTGCAATGGCACAAAAAGAAATCAAGACATTTCAAGCCAATTTTAACCAGAAAATTGGTATTGAACCCATTAAAGAAACACCCCTGGTAACAGCTTACCCTATTGACCAGGTAAATCCAAATGCCGATCGTGATGTGGATATTGTCAGCATTATTAACATTGGTACTTCGGCCAACGCATACAGCTATGGTTATGGTGGTGGACAAAAAAATATTGTTGCCTATCATCCGGGTGTAAATGTATTAACTAACTTTCACCGAATGGGTGGTGCCCTTGATGAAGGAGGCTATTCAGGCGACTTAGGGTACGATATTTCGTTGGATGGTGGACAAACCTGGGAAAATATGATCGAATGTTATGTGGCCACAGAAAATGCTGGTGGCGAATACTATTCAGATGCAGCTCGTTATCCCAACCATGGTTTATGGAGTTCAGATGGAACGGTTGAAGGTACTTATGTTGTTTTCTTCTGCCCAAATCTTGACCAAACTAATGGTGCATCATGGGGAGGATATAGCTACGGCATCGTAAATATCGCAGACACTTCCATTCGCACAAAAAACCTGCAGTCTTCCGATCCTGATAACAATTTATTTCAATATATTCCTGATGGTTATACTTTAACATCTCAAGGTCTGTCTATAGCCACAGACATCAACCAGGACTGGACCTCTGGCAGTGTTGTTTATGCAGGAAATATCATTGTAAATAAAGGCTATTATGACGACGGCGAAGAAGATTTTGTTTACGAGCAGGAATTTTTAGATTTAGAAATTGCAGAAGCAAGCACAAGACCATCATTTTCGGATGTGGCTTTTAGTAAAGATGGCATGACCGGTTATATTGTTGTAATTGCCGACAATGATGCCAATGAAGTGATTGGACCCACGCGAGGATATTATCCGATATTTTGGAAAACAACGGATGGTGGAGCAAACTGGGAAGGTCCTACCGCTATACAGCTTGATGGCCCCAACGGTTTAGGTGGCATAGTTTATCATTTGATCGATGATGAAACTTATGTGGAATTCTTTGAAGATACACCAAGAGAAGAATTGGGTTATACCACAGGATTTGATATGGATGTTGCTGTTGACCATAATGGTGACCTGCACATTGCTGTTGTTATTGGTCCTACATTTCGAGACACTGATTACAGCATTACTTCAAACGCAGGCTTGATTGGTGTAATGGACATTTATACTACTGATGGCGGTACATCTTGGTATGCTGAGATTATGGGAAAACCACAATGTTTCAGAGGGGGATATCCAGACGAAGAAACGTATTCTGAAGACAACAGGACACAGATCACAACCAACGCAAACCACGACAGGATATTTATCTCATGGCTGGATACGGATATTGAAGACACTGAAGATAATAACCGTCCGAATATTTATGCAAGAGGTTTCAACCCTTCCACTTTAATGAAAACTGTAGACGCCCAGGGCGCTGATGCGCCTTTTAACGTAACATTCCTGTCAACCGCATGGAGGGCTGCCCATTTTGCCATCGCTGCCAATTATACCATTGACGACAATGGCACCTACACCATACCTTATACTTATATGGAAATGGATGTGGAAGATGTAGCACAACCGGTTCAGTACAAATACATAAAGGATTTCTCATTCTCAGAAGCAGATTTTACGGTACAAAGCGTGAATGAGAATATAGCTACCGCAGATCTATTCAAAGTTTCACAGAATTACCCGAACCCGGTGATGGGCGATACCTATTTTACCGTCAGCCTGGATGAAGGAACCAATCTGAATCTTGAAGTATATTCATTGACCGGACAACTGGTAAAAACAACTGATTTAGGATACAAATCAACAGGCACTCACACGGTAACGATGAATGCCAATGATCTTTCAGCAGGTGTTTATTTCTATACGGTTTCGGCAGGTGTAAATAAAGTAACCCATAAGATGATCGTTCAATAAGAAACATCTTAAACTTATGTTGAAAGGCGGGTTAAAATCCGCCTTTTTTATGTCTTTCTCGAAAAGACAGCTGCTGTATACACATATTCTCATTTGAAAGAATGTTTTTAACCTGTAGAATAGAAAATCAGATTTACCCACAAATAAAAATGGCCCGAAATTTGTATGCAAGATCAATTCTTGAATAACATAAATTGCATATTTAAAATTTATACTGGCTATATATAATTAAATACATATTTTTGCATGTTCAAAATATTTAGAAATTATTAACTATCAATATTAAATTAAATT
>PKSW01000239.1 GCA_002869465.1 Marinilabiliales bacterium | reverse complement strand
CTGAAACATCAGAAAAAAGAAAGCTAAAGGTTCATATCAATAGCTTTTCATTCATCCAAAGCGGCATTCCAGACGACCCGACTCAAAACGGCGGGGGATTTGTTTTCGACTGCAGGGCATTGCCCAACCCGGGCCGTATTAAAGAATTACGAGATTTTAACGGCATACAGGAGCCGGTAATCCATTATCTGGATGACAAAGCAGAAGTGAAAAAGTTTCTTAAAAATATATACCTGATCATCGATCAGAGTGTTTGCAACTACCAGGAACGCCGGTTTGAAAACTTACAGGTCAATTTTGGATGCACAGGAGGAAAACACCGCTCTGTTTATTGCGCTGAAATGCTGGCAAAGCATTTGAAAAAGAATCATCAAAATATAGATATCCGCGTGAACCACCTGATGTCGAACAACTGGTAAAAAAGAATAGAAAACGAATGAAAGCATTTATACTGGCAGCAGGAATGGGAAGCAGGCTCGGCGACCATACAAAGAATAAGCCCAAAGCGCTGGTGCAATTAAACGGTCAGGCGCTTATTGGCCGGTTAATCAATCATCTTAAGAGCCAGGGATTTGATCAATTTCTTGTTAACATTCACCATCATGGAAAAATGGTGATCGATTATTTAAAAAATAACAACAATTTTGGTGTTCAGATAGATATATCAGATGAAAGATATAAACTGCTAGACACGGGTGGCGCCATTCTAAAAGCCCATGAATTTTTTAAGGGCAATGACCCTGTTTTGATCCATAATGTGGATATCATTTCAGAAGTGAATCTCACAGAAATGCTTTCTTTTCACTTAAAAAACAATGCCCTGGCAACGCTTTGCGTAAGAAAAAGAAAAACAGACCGGAGCCTCATTTTTAACCGCAACATGATATTGAAAGGATGGATGAACAAAAAGACAAATGAATACAAATGGGTTAATACAATTCTTTCTGACTACCTGACATTAGCTTATAGCGGTATTTATTTTGCAGCACCTGACTTTCCGGATCAATTAACACACACCGGAAATTTTTCAATCATTGACGGGTGGCTATCCATTAATGAACCAGACCGCATCAGGGGATATCTGGACACTTCGGAAAAATGGTTTGACCTCGGAACACCTGAAAAGATCAGCATGGCAGCAACCTATCTAAAATCGCAGACCATTGGATAAATTTTTAGAAAAAGTCGCCGTAGAAATCCTGCAGGATCATGGCCATAATGATACGAACCTGATCGTTATTTTGCCAAATAAAAGGTCTGAAATTTTTCTGAAGAACTACCTGAAAGAAAAAACAAGCGGGACCTATTGGCTTCCCGATTTTTATACAACTGACGAATTTATCGTTCATCAAAGTGGCTTCAACCTGCTGGATCCGATTCTGATCTACTTTGAACTTTATGAGATTCATAAGTCCATGCAGTGCGACAAAGCCATGCCTATAGAAGATTTTCTGAGTTGGGCACCAATGATGCTTTCCGACTTTAATGATATTGATCTGTACAAAGCTGATGCAGACCATGTTTTCAAACACCTGACAGAAGCCAAGGCCATTGAGCAATGGAATTTATCCGGCGCCCCCCTCACCCCGCTGCAGAGCGATTATGTTGCTTTTTACCGGTCGCTTTATTCGTATTATTGTGAATTAAAGGCACGGTTGGCTACCAGGAATCTCGGCTATAAAGGCATGATCTACAATTTTTTGTCTGAAAATACTTCCATTCTCACAGAAAAACTTAAAGACAAAAAATTTATCCTGATCGGTTTCAATGCACTTTCAACTTCTGAGAAAAAAATTTTCGGATATATTAAAGATCACTTTAATACTACATTTTATTGGGATGTTGATGAATATTATATCTATCCGGAAAAAACGGGTTTAAAGCAAATGGAAGCCGGCAGGTTTATAAATGAACTGATCAGAGAATGGAAACTATCAGATATAAAATGGGTTAGTAATAACCTGAAAACGAGTAAGAAAGAAATACACATTCACGGAATAGCAAAACAAATCGGACAGGTAAAATTTGTAAGTCAGCAACTTTCGGAATGGAAAACAGATGTCTGTGAAATTGATACAGCGATTGTTCTGGCAGACGAAAGCCTGTTATTACCGTTACTGCATTCTTTGCCTGAAAAAACAGGCAATGCGAAGAAAGTTACCTTTAATGTTACAATGGGTTACCCCCTCTATAATTCAAGTTTAAGCCGTTTCATAATGCAATGGCTGAATTTTATATCGAAATCCGAAGAACGTTCAAGCGGGAAGTACGATACAATTCAACTTATAAATCTTTTAAAAAACCCTATCACTAAATTAGTTTTTGAGGATGACAAATTGAAATATCGAAATGCATTAACAGCAGACTTCACCAACAGCAATCTCGTTTACCTGAGCGAAAAAGACATAAAAGAAATCATTCTCACCTATGAGCAACCAACCCTTCAACGGTTTTTTGAAATATTACTGATAAAAAATGAAGATGTGCCCGGTTTTCTCGATTCATTAATTGAACTCATGCAATGGGTTGCTGAGGTGGTCAGTACGAGATATAAAAATTCCAATTCATTACTGGAAGCGCAAATTGATGTGACATATTCCATTGTAAAGAAAGTACATGCCATGCTGCAATCCAGGGTGCATGTTTTTGGTTTGCAGGCGTTACAGAAAATATTTATCCAACTTTTCCGGCGAAGTGAAATCAGCCTGAAAGGTGAACCTTTAACCGGAATACAGATCATGGGTATGCTTGAAACCCGGAATCTGGATTTTAAAAATATCATTCTGCTTTCGGCCAATGAAGGCATAATTCCAAAAACAAGCGAATTCGAATCATTTATACCGTTTGATATTCGGCATGACAATAAATTACCCATGCCCAAAGATAAAAATGACATATT
>PKSW01000271.1 GCA_002869465.1 Marinilabiliales bacterium | reverse complement strand
TATGTCATGTTAAATTTGATTGAAACGTGTAAAATTAGGAAGAATAAAAAAACCGGCCCATTGCTGAGCCGGCATCCATCATCTTGAAAAATTTACTTATTTGCTCATTGCAAATTGAGTATTTTCTATGCTATTTATAATTTCCGCTGTTTCGAAAGGAATATCATCAATGTATAATTCCTCATCGAAAGCAAAATTTTGTTGCAACGCTCTTTTATAGCGGCATTCCGCTGATATGCATTCTGTGTTAAAAGGAATGTCGTCTATATAATTTTCTTCTTCCATTTCAAATGTAACCTCCACTGCTTTTTCGTAAAGACAATCTACGGTTATGCATTCTGTATTGAAAGGTATATCATTGATATATGCTTCTTCGCTGAAATCAAAATCCAAGACTCCTGATGAGATTAAAATCTCGTTATATATTTCATTTGTATTGAAAGGGATATCGTGGATATAATTTTCTTCAGCTATGGTTAGGCTTCCGGCATTCAGGTTGAAGGCAAACAGAACTGCCAAAGTTGCCATGATAGTTTTAGTTGTATGTAGTGCTTTCATTTTATAAGTATTTTTTGTTTCTATTAACCGATTAACTAATACCGTGCCATATTTTATATTTATTTTATATTTAATCATTTACAATGTTTTGAAAGGTTGTTTTTATTATACGCTTTTGTCATCAATCCGAACAGATTTGTCCGGTAACGTACATAACGATTATGGAATTTAAAAATAAAAGTGGCTTAACTGAAAAGTTTATTCAATCTGCCCAACAATAATTACAATTTCCCCTTTCACAGTTTTATCCAGGTAGTGTCCGGCAACTTCTAGCAGAGTACCCCTTATGGTTTCTTCGTGAAGTTTGCTTATCTCACGTGATACCGAGGCCTTTCGTTCAGGTCCGAAATGTTCGATAAACTGTGCCATGGTTTTGTTAAGGCGGTGGGGTGATTCGTAAAAGACAATTGTATAAGAAATTTTCGATAGGTATTTCAACCGGCTTTCCCGTCCCTTTTTATGTGGCAAAAATCCTTCAAAGAAAAATTTATCCGTTGGCAAACCCGAATTAACAAGTGCCGGTATAAAAGCTGTGGCACCCGGTAGGCAATCAATGTTGATATCATTCTTTACACACTCCCTAATGAGCAAATAACCAGGGTCTGAAATTCCTGGCGTACCTGCATCTGTTATTAAGGCCATGGTCTCCCCGGCCAGCATTCTTTCAGCAAGCGCAGTAACCACCTTATGTTCATTAAACTGGTGGTAAGGATACAATTTATTGGAAATATCATAGTGGTTCAGTAATTTACTGCTGGTGCGCGTATCTTCGGCCAATATCAGGTCCACTTCCTTTAGTATCCTAATGGCTCGGATGGTCATGTCCTCCAGGTTGCCAATGGGCGTAGGCACAATATATAATTTAGGTTCACTCATCTATTTGGTTTAAGTAGGTGGTTAAAAGCTTGAATAGACCATTGTAAACTGTAAACGGAAAATCTTTTTTGGTGTCATTTACTGTATGATATTCTGTATGTTCGCTACCCCTGGTGTAGATAAAGACAGATTTTACGCCTTTATTATAAAACGGGCAATGGTCGCTATTGCATGCTTCACCCCTGGCTACAATTTCAGGAACATAATTAAATTGGTTATTGATTGATTGAAAGTCGTCCATCACATCTTTATAAGCCTCGCCATTCACAATGGTAATTCCTTCACTTCCGGTCCCAACCATATCCAAGTTGATCAGAAAATTGATTGTTTCCAAAGGGAATAAAGGATGTTCGACATAATAGGTCGAGCCATGTAATCCAGCTTCTTCACCACTGAACGCCATAAATATGATGGATTTGTCCGGCTGATTTTCCGGTTTGCTGTAATAAGCCACCAAATCCAATAACATGGCTGTGCCACTTGCATTGTCGTTGGCACCAGGGAAATAGGTTCTTTTACCCATCATCCCCAGGTGATCGTAATGGGCTGTAAAAGCAATATAATTACTTGAATCTGCTTTTCCTTTAATAAAAGCAATCACATTTTGAGTTGGATAAGATGGAATGAATTCATTTTCAACCTGGATTGATATATTCTTTGCCTGCCCAGGGAATTTTTCCGCTTCAACTTTCAACCAACTGGTAGTTGACACTTCATCGGCGTCCGAAACATGCCACCAGGAGTTTCTTCCTGTCAATTCTATGATCCCCAATACTCCTTCAATACTTTTACCATCATGTTCTTTAAAATCTCCGTGAATGATCAAAAAACTGTTTTCCTCTGTATAATTTGCGAGAAAAAGTTCCAGTGTGCTGTCATTATATACGGTTTCCGGCGCATAAAAAAGCTCGTAATCACCCTCAATGGAAGGTGAAGAACTGTTAACAACATAATCTATTCCCGGTTCCAGTTTATGCCCGTCAACTTCCACTTTTATTTTGCCTGGCAAGGTATTTATCGCAAAAGAATAGCTTTGAAAATAGCTCTCGCCAAAAGACAACAGTTTATGCTTTTTGAATTGTCTGGCGATGTATTTGGCTGCATTCTGATCGCCATGTTTTACATAGCCTCTTCCTTTCATGGCAGGGCTGGTAAGCTTATCAATCACTTTCCTTGCATAAGCTTCGTTTTGCGCTTGGTTTTGAAAACATATAAGAACCACAAAAAGAATTAGGATCGACTGCTTCACTATTTGTTAAATTTACGGTGCAACAATTCCGTTAATTTTATCAAAGCCTGGTTATCATCTGTCCATTGACTTTGAATTTTAAGTTCAAGCATATAGGTGTTTACTCCTTCCATGGTTTTAAGCGCGTCCAGTTCGTCTATTATTTTATTGTATCTGGCCATGTCACCATTAAAAAGCTCATTTATGAACAAAAACTTTTCATTGATCCCAATGGCTTCTCTTAG
>PKSW01000388.1 GCA_002869465.1 Marinilabiliales bacterium | reverse complement strand
CAAATTCTTATGAGGAAGGATTTACTCCTTTTGATCCATCATATGGGTACTATGATAATATCTGGCAGGGCTTTGATTACTTATTCAGCCGGGCACAAACCGCAGGACCGGGATCGGGAATATATTTTGAAGACCCCCATCCTTTCGGCTTGAATTATTCCACAGCTGCTGTTATGATGGCAATTGGTTCAAGCAGGTTACCTTCTTACACCATTAATTATCCTGAGAACCCTGTGGTTCATGAGCTGACATTCCTACAGCTGATGCAGGAAATGGTGAATTACTTAGCTGGCTCCCAGCAGCCGGATGGCAGCTGGGATGGGGACAATATTGTTTCCGGAAATGTAGCTTTTGGATTACTCTATGCCGAGGCCTTTGGTATTGAGGTCCCATCCTCACTGAAAGATAAGCTCAGCCTATGGATTGATGAAACACAGGATGATATAAGTCAGGGCGGGATGCAGTTTCCCGGTGGTGAACCAAATATGTTCCATACTGCTCATATTATGGTTGAAATGGCACTTGTGGGAGATAATGTTGCTGACAACAGGGTGCAAAATGCAGTTAATTACCTTGCAGATCACTGGTGCCATCCGGAATGGGATAATATGTGGAATGACCAGTATGTTGAATTGTTTTATACAATAATGAAGGCATTTAAACTCTTCGAAATTGAAACAATCATAACATGTGAGGGTGAAATTGACTGGTTTACTGATTTGGTGAACAGGACATATCGGATACCTCAGCATCCCGAAGAAGGATATTGGTGGTGTGCCTGGGGTGTAAGTACAGATTTGGCAACTTGTCTGGCGTTACTGACGATGGAAGGTGATATTCCTATTCCGTCTGATGATTGCTATCCTCCAGTTATTAGCGGAATCCAGTTACCTCCAGATCCTGTTTCCATGGATGATCAACCTGTAACCGTTACTGTTTATTATGATGATCCGGATTTTGTTCAGGGGAATGCATATTCATGCGAATTCAATTTTGGGGATGGAAGTGATGTTGAAACCACCACTTCCAGTGAATTATATTGCACCAGCCCTGGCCATTACTATTCATTACCCGGGGTCTATTCACTAACTGCAGCCGTTTCGGATGGATGTGGAGATCCTGTTTCATTAACGTCTACAGAATATATAGTTATCTATGATCCCTCTGAAGGATTCGTTACTGGTGGTGGTTGGATTGAATCACCTGAAGGTGCCTATTTACCTGATCCAACACTTACAGGAACAGCGAATTTTGGATTTGTTTCAAAATACAAGAAAGGTCAATCGGTGCCTGATGGAAACACGCAATTCCAGTTCCATGCCGCTGATATGAACTTCCATTCTACCAGTTATGATTGGTTGATTATTACACGTCATAAAGCTATGTATAAGGGAGAAGGAGAGATTAACGGTGATGGCTGGTATGGCTTCCAGCTGAGCGCCATCGACGAGGAACTTACTCCTTCCACGGATGTCGACCTGTTCCGCATCCGCATATGGGATAAAAATAACAATGATGAACTGGTATACGATAACCAGGTGGGTGAAGGGGACCCAAATGCTGATCCCACAATAGCTATTGAAGGTGGAAATATAAAGATCCACAGCGGCCATAAGGCAGCCAATGCAGATGGATTTAGTGATGAATTGAATGTTGAGGTTCCGGAAAAATGTATTTTGTTCCAAAATTATCCAAATCCAGCAAAACATTCTACGACTATCAGATTTGGAATACCTGAAGACACCCATGTTTTATTGAAAATATACGATATGACTGGCAATATTGTCAATGTTTTAACAAACCAGAACTTTACTGCAGGGTATCATACTGTCGAATTTAACACGAATCATCTCGCTGAAGGGGTTTATTTTATCAGGCTTCAAGCAGATAAAAATTCAGCTTTTGGAAAGATGATTAAGAAAAAGTAAAGAATCATATAATTCGATTTACTTTACTTAAACAAAACGGAGCCTTGTCGGTGCCCACATAGCAGGGGTTAGGTTAATAAGTATAATTATTACCGGCAGGGCTCTTTTTTATTTTCTTGACATTTATCAATTTATATTGTATCTTACACCTCCCAATTATGCTTATTAAACTAAAAATTCACTGCCATGAAAAGATGTAAATTCTTACTAATAATTATTTTTCTTGGAGGATATTTACATGCACAAGATGCTTGTAAGGATATTATAAAAAAATCAAAAGGAACAAGAAGCATTGTCAATTGTTGTATTGACACAGTCAAGAATGGAAACATTGTAGTCTATACCAAGAAAGGTAAAACCTATGAAGTTAAAGCCATTGCTATTACTAGAAACGGTGAACGAATTAATTTAGTAACTGAGCAAGAAAAGCGTACAATTAAGTGCAGTGATGCCGTGCATCCCACCGACTCAAGAAAAAGTATTTTAAATTGTTGCATCAAAGAAATTAAACCGGGTAATGTTGTTGTTTATACGATTGAAAACGAGTCTTCTGAGATAGAAGCTATTGCGGTTAATTATAAGGGAGAATACTTCGATTTGCAGAACAATACTGAGATAGTGAATGTTGTTAAAGAGGATCAATATCCCGGTATATTATATGAAGGGAATGACTATGCGTATTATAATGATTTGTATAAAAAGGCAAGCGGTCAGATGACTTTGGGTATAACGTTTGCTGCATTGGGTGGTGTAATGGTACTTGGTGGCACAGTGGTTATGCAGAATAACTATGAAAAATATAAAGACGGTAATGAACTATTTAATAATTGGGGAAATGGAATCGGTACAGGATTATTTCTACTTGGAATAGCAGGCGTAGCATCAGGTATTCCCATATCGGTATCAGGAGCCATGAAAAAGAAAAGGTATAAGCCACCCATGGACGAAATTAAAAGACAAGCCAATCTTTCATTAAATACTT
>PKSW01000207.1 GCA_002869465.1 Marinilabiliales bacterium | reverse complement strand
TTCCTGTAAGTGGTATTTTTGCATGGTATTATAAAACGTGTTTTAAGTCAAATGCAAAGGATTGGAAAATATTCTGCTTGTTTCATGCTAAAAAGCGTGAAATGGATGATTTACGTGAGGAATATAAATCCATTATTCAAACATTTGCATCTATTGTCGAATGAATCAAAACCATTTGATAATTAGGAAATCGTCTCTTAATTTTTCGCAACATAATATTTAAAATAAGTAGTATATTTGCAGCCCTGTTTTACGACAGAAAAATGCGGATGTGGCGAAATTGGTAGACGCGCTAGACTTAGGATCTAGTGCCGCGAGGCGTGGGGGTTCGAGTCCCTTCATCCGCACTTTTTATTTTGAATAAAAGCTACATTTAATGAATATCACCAAAGAAGCGGTGAATGATTTAAACGCCATCATTCACATCAACCTCAAAGAAGAAGATTACATTGGAGAAGTTAATTCTCAATTGGCCGATTATCGGAAAAAAGCATCCATTCCGGGTTTTAGGCCCGGCAAAGTTCCAATGGGGATGGTGAAAAAAATGTATGGTAAAAATGTAATGGTAGAAGCCGTCAATAAAAAAGTATCCGAAGGCCTCAATAATTTCATCATCGAAAATAAACTCAATGTGTTGGGATATCCATTACCAAATTCCGAAAAAACTACCATGATTGATTTCGATACCCAAAAAGATTTTGATTTTTATTTTGACATTGGTATTTCTCCGGAATTTGAATTTGAGCTATCAGACAAAATAAAGGTTCCCTATTACAAAATCAAAGTAACTGACAAAGAGGTGGATAAAGCCATAAATGATGTAAAACTCAGGTTTGGCGAAGAAGAACATCCTGAAAATGCAGAAATTACTGATGCTTTGCAAGGAAAGTTCACAGAAGTGGATGACAAAGGTGCGCTAGTTGAAAATGGTGTGACAAACGATGGCTACATCCGTATTGAAGATGTAAAATTAAAAGTTATTCAAAATAAATTGATCGGAAGTAAAATTCGTGACCAAATCACGATCAACCTGATGAAAGCTTTTAAGGATGAGTCGAAAGTTAAATCCTTGCTCAACCTGCATGATAGCCCTGATGAAAAATTATCTGCTGATTACAATTTTGAAATCAACAGCGTTATCCGTGTAAAAGAAGCGGAAATAAACGAAGATCTGTTTAAAAAGGTCTATCCAAATGACGATGTAAAAGATGAAAAAGCATTTAAAATAAAAGTAAAAGAAGATCTATCAACGCATTATTCACGCGATACAGACCGGCAGTTTTTAGCAGATACAATTAATGAGCTTATCAAAGTAACCGGCCTGCAACTTCCTGATGAATTTATGAAACGTTGGCTATTGGAGAATAATCAGGGAAAAATGACCAAAGAGCAGTTGGATGATCAATACGATAGCTATGCCAAAACATTCAAATGGCAACTCATCGAATCCAAATTGCATGATCAGTTGGGTGACGAAATTAAAGTAACTGAAAATGAAGTAAGGAATAAAGTAAAAGCCTACTTTAAAACAATGGGCGGTGATGCAGATTCAAATCCACAGATAGAGGCGATCATCGATTCAGTGCTTCAGAACCAGGATGAAAAGCAGCGTATTTATCATGATTTGTTAGATGAGAAGTTTATCAAAGCCTTTAAAGATCATGTAAAGATTCAGGAAAAAGAAGTAGATTCGGAAAAGTTTTTTGAAATTGCATCAAACACAAAATAGCGTATTATGAACAGCAGTAAAGAATTCAGAGATTATGCAGTAAAACACAGGGGCATCAGCAGTATTTCCCTTGACAGATATAACTCAGCCTATGGCAATTACATCTCTCCTACAATTATTGAGGAAAGACAGTTAAACATTGCACAGATGGATGTCTTCTCTCGTTTGATGATGGACCGTATCATCTTTCTCGGTGTACCTATTGATGATTATGTTGCCAACATTATCCAGGCGCAATTGTTATTCCTCGAATCAAATGATGCCAAAAGAGATATCCAGATTTATTTGAATACACCGGGTGGCTCGGTATATGCCGGTTTGGGTATATATGACACCATGCAGTATATAAATCCTGATGTAGCCACCATTTGTACAGGTATGGCAGCATCTATGGGAGCTATCTTGCTTTGTGCCGGTAAAAAGGGCAAGCGGACCGCACTGAAACACTCCAGGATATTGATACATCAACCCATGGGTGGCGCCCAAGGACAGGCTTCTGATATCGAAATTACGGCAAGGGAAATTCAGAAATTGAAAAAAGAATTGTATGAAATCATAGCCAATCATTCAAAACATACGTATAAGAAGATTTGGAATGATGCTGATCGTGATTATTGGATGACATCACAGGAAGCCAAAGACTATGGTATGATTGATGAAGTGCTCCTCGCGAACAGCAAATAAGCATTCAATATTGCTATTTGAGAAACTACTTAATTTACTAAGATGACAAAAAAAACGAAGGAACACTGCTCTTTTTGTGGCAGGGAGAAACCTGAAGCTTCTTTGCTGGTCTCAGGAATTGAGGGGCAAATATGTAATTTCTGTATTGAACAAGCCAGGATAATTCTCGAAGAGGAATCAGGAAGGAAATTTGAAGCCCCTGATATTAAAACATCCGTTTTAAAGCCTACTGAAATAAAAGCTTTTCTCGATAAATATGTAATTGGTCAAGAAGAAGCCAAACGAGTGCTTTCCGTGGCTGTTTACAACCATTATAAAAGAATTGCCCAGCGGGAAGATGAGAATGAAGTGGAGATTGAAAAATCTAATATTGTACTTGTAGGCGAAACTGGAACCGGAAAAACATTACTGGCAAGAACCATTGCCCGGATGTTGCATGTTCCGTTTGCCATAGCTGATGCCACGGTATTAACCGAGGCCGGGTATGTGGGTGAAGACGTTGAAAGTATTCTGACACGACTGCTACAAGCTGCCGATTATAATGTGGCTGCTGCCGAGAAAGGCATTATTTTCATAGACGAAATTGATAAAATTGCCCGTAAAAGCGACAATCCTTCTATTACCCGTGATGTGTCGGGCGAAGGGGTGCAACAAGCCATGCTGAAACTACTTGAAGGGACTGATATTAATGTGCCACCACAAGGAGGAAGGAAACATCCTGAACAGAAGATGATCAATGTGAATACAAAAAATATTTTGTTCATAGCAGGTGGTGCTTTTCAGGGAATTGAAAAAAGAATTGCTTCCAGGTTACGAACCAATGTGGTCGGTTATTCGTTTTCAGGCTTAAAAGATGAGCAGATTGACAAAGAACATATGCTGCAATACATTGCCCCGGGCGACCTGAAAGCCTATGGATTGATTCCTGAAATTGTAGGGCGATTGCCTGTTCTCACTTATCTGAACCCGCTTGAAAAATCTACTTTAAAACGCATATTGGTAGAACCCAAAAATGCCATCACCAAACAATTTACAAAGTTATTTGATATGGATGACGTAGCGCTGAGCTTCGATGATAAGGCACTGGATTACATCGTTGACAAATCCATTGAATTCAAGCTCGGAGCCAGGGGCCTTAGATCCATCATCGAAGCCATCTTAATTGATGCTATGTTTGAGTTGCCTTCGAACAAACGTGTTAAGAAACTGCATATCAACGCAGCTTATGCTGAAGAAAAATTTGGAAAAGCAAGCCTCTCCAAATTAAAAGCAGCGATATAATTCATTCTTATTGGGCATGATCTTTGGATAATTGCCTGCGCCATGAAAAGAGTTTTAGCTACCGTCCTTCTCATAATTGTTGGACTCTGTTATTCATACGGACAGGAATCAAAATATACGGTTTTAGCGGCCAAGGTTATTGATGGCGACACGATACCTTTTGTTCGATTAAAAGAAGTAGAAATATATTCCCTTAAAATACCTAAATCAAGAAAGGCTCAAAAACGACTAACAAAACTGGTGAAAAATGTTAAAATCGTTTATCCATATGCCAAACTGGCCGGTATTAAATTGAGAAAATATGAGGATATGTTGATGAATGCTGCAACTGATAAGGAAAGAAAACAGATCATGAAGCAGGCCGAAAAAGAAATTAATGAGGAATATGGTGGCGAATTAAAAGAACTCAATTTTACTCAGGGTAAAATTCTAATCAAATTAATTGACCGTGAAACCGGAGATTCTTCATACGAATTGGTTCAGGAATTGAGAGGTAAATTTACAGCCTTTTGGTACCAGGCATTCGCACGCATCTGGGGATATAATTTAAAAGAAAAATATGACCCGGATGGCGAAGATCGGCAAATTGAAGTGATTGTCAGGATGATTGAAAGGGGGCAATTATAAGACTATTTTCCACGACCCTGTAACACGATCAATACCGTATAAATTAAAATTTTAAAGTCCATTGCCAGCGACATATTTTCAATATACAACAAGTCATATTTAAGACGTTCGATCATTTCATCTACATTGGAAGCATACCCGAATTTCACTTGTCCCCAAGAGGTTATACCAGGTTTTACTTTAAGAAGTAACCGGTAATGCGGTGCGCGTTTTACGATCTGTTCAATGTAAAACTGACGCTCAGGCCTCGGGCCTACAAGCGACATATCTCCTTTTAAAACCGTATAAAACTGGGGTATTTCATCCAGACGTACTTTCCTGATAAACAATCCAAACTTTGTAATCCGCGAATCATTTTCAGACGAAAGTTGCGGCCCGTCTTTCTCGGCATCAGAATACATGGAACGAAACTTATGCATCATAAATTTCTTTCCGCCCTTCCCTACTCTCTCCTGAGAAAAGAAAATTGGTCCTTTGGATGACATCTTTACACCTATGGCTGTGAAAATATACACGGGTGTTAATAAAATGATAGCGATAATGGAGACAACCACATCAAACAAACGTTTCAGTGATTGCTGCCAGATGGGCATCAGGTCAGGGGAAATTTCAATAAGGGGTGTGTGGAAAATCCCGGAAACTTTTACCGAACCAAAAATGATATCCTGCATCAATGGAATCACTTTAATAATCACGTTGGTGGTTTCGAGCTCGGTAATGATCCTCTCAATCGTATCAATTTCCGATCGTTCAATGGCAATGATCACTTCTTCCACATTGTACTCAATAATAACTTTATTCAGATCTTTGTAAGCGCCTAGGTGCTCAAGATACTCGGAAACCAGGAAGTCGTTACCATCCCTGATATTTACAAATCCAACAAATTTATTACCCGATGATATCTCCTGGTTAATAATGTCGTTATATACTTTTTTGGCATTTCCATTACTGCCTATAATTATTGTATTAAAACCTATTTTACCTTTATGAATTTTATGAACGGTAATGGTTGTTAAGAATAGTCTGAAACTAAATGTGAGGAAGAATTGCAAAAAAAACAAGGTAATAAAAGATTGATAGTAGGATTTATACGTTATGATCACGTCGTCCAAAATTAAAACAAAAAAGATAAAGGTTACTCCAATTAAAGTGATAACAATAGTTTGCCAGAGTTCTTTAAGCCTTGATTTTCTATAAACCCGCCTATATGAACCAATCATGGTGTATAAAATCAACCAATAAACAGGAACTCCAAGTATTCCCAACCAGAATTGGCGATCATCAAAAACAGTATCTAAATGATAGATGACTTCAGGATTTTCAGTGTACTTTCTAAAAATATAAAATAGCCCCCAGGCAATCAATGCAGCAAGCCAATCTAAAAATACATACTTAAAAACCTGTAATCTTCTATTCATAATCAGTATGGTCTGTTAATTAGCTTTATGTTATCAAGGTATATCGTGGCACTTGAAAGGTTGTCTTCCAAAACAGTTTCAAAAAATACTTTAAAATCCGTTGCCTGCGGGTGCAACGACAAATTAGGCCCGAGATTAACATAAATTTTATTCCAGATTTCAGAATGGTTAAGGATTACTAAGGGAATCTTTATAAAATTGCCATTCTCCTGTATTAATATACCTATATTGATATAATTGTTTGTTTTAAAATCTACTTCAAGTAAAGTAGGCGATCCCTGGTTAGGAATAGGATAGCTATTTGCAGAACTGGCAGAATAAATGCGATCGATGGTATTCAGGCTGATAAGCCCTGAATATCTTGAATTTCCATCCGGATTAGATCCCGGTTGTGTTCGTACAATAACCGTATCACTGCTTGAAGATTCGGACAAGCTTATGCCGGCATGCTCGAAATCTTCCATCCATAAAAAATTCACATTGGAATAATACTCGGTAGTGGGGTTTATAACCGGAATTGTACTGTCAGGTATAAATAGAAAATCATCATAAATAATGGGTTTGTAAAACGGATAAGGTGCCCTGGTGCTAGAAATACCATTCACTTTAATTCCAGGCCTGATTTCAAGTTTCTGATTTTCAATCGCCAGAACAGGAAACATGGCAGGAAGTTCAAATGCACCGATTTGCTGATCATTCACGTATACCCATACATCTTTAATGGCATTTGAATTTGAGCCTTGATCAGGGTAATACGTTCTTAAAAGTACCGTGTCAATTTCGACATAAGACGGAATCGTCTGGTTGCCATCGAATTTGTAGCAACTGGAAAGCACAAGGAATGCTGTGCAGCATAGGATTACATTAAAAAAGTGATATAGATTAGTTTTCAGACGCAATACCCTAAATTTATTATTTCGTTAACGAAAGATGATGGCTCTTATTGCCAGATTGTTCATATCTTGTTAAAAGTTATCAGATGAGGCTTCAATCCTGTCAATAACCATTTGCGCCACGTGCAAAGCCTGGTATCCATCATCGATAGTAACTGGTGGTGTAATGTTATGAATAATAGACTTACTAAAACTTCGTAATTCCTCTTCAATCGCATTGATAGCTTTAATTTCAGGTTTATCAAATGTGATCCTTCGTTTCTTTTTATTTGCACCTAAATCCAATACCAATGCAAACGGATCATCAGGTACCTGGTCAATTTCTTCCATTCTGACAATTTCAGCAACCTTGTCAAGAAAATCCACTGTGATATAGGCATCCCTCTGAAAGAATCTGGATTTTCGCATATTCTTTAAAGAGATCCTGCTAGCAGTTAAATTAGCCACTGCACCATTGTCAAATTCCAACCTGGCATTGGCAATATCTGGCGTATCACTTACCACATTTACACCGCTAGCATTTATCTTTCTAATTTTAGATTTAACAACACTTAAAATAATGTCAATATCATGGATCATCAGGTCGAGAACAACGGGAACGTCGGTTCCCCTCGGGTTAAATTGCGCCAGTCTATGCGATTCGATAAACATGGGTTTGTTCAGGTGTTCGCTGGCTGCAGTAAATGCCGGGTTAAACCTTTCCACGTGGCCTACCTGTACTTTTACATCAGCTTCCGATGCCAGTTCAATTAACTGCAAAGCCTGCTCTGGAGTGGTTACAATAGGTTTTTCAATAAACACATGCTTTGATTTTTTAATCGCTTCAGCAGCACAAGCGAAATGGGAAACTGTTGGCGTTACTATATCCACCGCATCGCTGGCCTCAATCAATGCAGATACACTTTCATAACTTTTTAATCCAAATTCTTTTTCAACCTCTTTTACCTTTTCGGGATCAGGATCATAAAAACCGATGAGTTCAAAATCCTCAACCAATTTGATGCATTTTAAATGGATTTTCCCAAGATGTCCTGCCCCTAATAAACCTATTCTGACCATGATAAAAATTTTGTGGCAAAGGTAATTTTTTTCTTGCTGGCTTTATTACTATTTTCGCACAAAATATTGATATTCGACGAGTTTTTAGGTATCTTAAAAATTGAAAATGGTAGATAATTATCGGCATAAAGGAATGCGCAAACGACTGGTAGCTGAAATTAAATTCAAAGGCATTTCAGATGAGCGAATTCTGGATGCAATAGATAAAATCCCAAGACATCTTTTTCTGGATTCTTCCTTTCTTGAATTTGCATACGAGGACAAACCATTCCCCATTGGATCAGGTCAAACCATTTCTCAACCTTATACGGTTGCTTTTCAGACCGAACTTCTGGAAGTAAAAAAAGGACAGAAGATATTGGAGATCGGAACCGGGTCAGGATATCAGGCTTGTGTGTTGGCTGAATTGGGCGCTAAAGTTTATACGATCGAACGTCAAAAGAAACTATACCAGCGGACAAAAGAGTTTTTACCCAAGATAGGTTACAGGCAGATCAAAGTATTTTATGGAGACGGTTATAAAGGTATTCCTGCTTTTGCACCCTATAATGGCATATTGATTACTGCCGCAGCTCCTGAAATTCCTCAGAAACTTGTAGAACAATTAAATCCGGGTGGTGTTATTGTCATTCCCCTTGGAGAAGGCGATATACAGACCATGATCAGGTTAACTAAAAAACCGGACGGATCATTGACTGAAGAACATTTCGGTGGTTTCCGATTTGTTCCCCTGCTGAAAGACAAATCGGATGATTGATTTTTTTATCCCTGGTAATTTCTTAAAATACCTAGAACAACGGCAATTTTATGATCCAGATTGATATTACCATCAATCCAATGGATTTTTATGCCTTTCTTCTCCATTTTCCTGTACCAGGTCATTTGCTTTTTCGCATACTGATGAATGGCCGTATTTAAAAGTGTAAACATTTCATTGTATTCCATTTGATGGGTTACCAGCATGGTCACGTATTTGTATTCGAGACCGTAAAATATCAATTGATCCGGTTTTAAACCGCTATCAAGTAACGTCCTAACTTCATCAATTAGTCCATTTTCAAGACGGTACTCCAATCTTTCGGTTACTCTTCTCCTAACGGTTTCCCGCTCGAAACGGATACCAAAATTGATTGAATTGATTTCCAGGAGATCGTCCTCAATGTCTTTATTTTTTCTTTCAAATTCAGCTATTTCAATGGCCCTGACAAGCCGGTGCCTTTCAGAAATATCGGTAACATTATGCAGCGGACCATATGATTTCAATTTTTTGATCAGTTCTTCATCGCTTAGATCTTCCAGGTTTTTCCTGAGAAATTCATTTAGCGGTACTTTATTGAATTTGTAGCCACTGATCACTGCATCAAGGTATAAACCACTACCACCACACATGATGGGCATTTTTCCTCTTGAAACAACATCCTGATAAGCCTTGTGAAAATCCCTGTGAAACTCAAATACGTTAAATTCATATCCCGGTTCAACAATATCGATCAGGTGATAAGGGATTGTCTTCCCATCAAACGAGTATTCTTCAATGTCTTTACCCGTTCCGATATCCATTCCTCGATAAACTTGCCTTGAATCGGCACTGATAATTTCCCCGTCAATTAAGCTTGCCAATTCAACTGCAAGTCTTGTTTTACCTGTTGCTGTCGCACCTAAAATTGTAATTAAATGTTCCATTTCTGAAATCCAAATATACTATTTAGCTATATATTTTCTCTTTTTCTTCTGAAGTTTGCTTCCTGAATTTGGAGAAATTGTCTCAACAAATCTAAATCGGCAATGCTTGAAGTATTATAATCAAAACCCTTTAATACTTTAATTAAACCACTGTCTATTTCTTTTGCAAAATATTCTTGCAGATATTTTGTTAATACGTATTCATCTGATAATGGTTCGGAATTATTTTTCTGATGCCTGAGAAATTGTAGTATTCTCAATCCATCAACCTTATTGGAACAGGCTTTTATAAAGTTTTGTTCATCCTTATAATTTTGCCTTAGCGGTCCCCATAAATCATCTGTTTTGAATTGTTCTTTTAAAAAATCAGTCATGGGTGTGTGCACATCTCGTTTAAATAACTGAGAAAATTGCTTGTGTGTTTTTTTTACAAGATCAAATGAAGATGGCTGATAAACCGGGTATGAACCCCAATCACCTTTGGCGCCTTTTATCAAAGCAGGACCGGTACCAAATAATACCCTGTCGGAATATCTCGATGCCGGGTATGCAGTTGTGTCTACCCATTGACCTACATTACCGTTTTTTACCAATTTTTGAATCAGGTAAAAGTCCTCGCCACTTTTTACCGGCGTCATCCCTCCTATTTTAAGATAGGCCCATACCGGCAAGGCCATCGCTGATCCTAGCGCAGTGAAACTGTAAGGATTTTGAATTCTTAGCATGTTCAATGCATAATAACGCATATACATTTCATATCTTAGAATATGCCGGTCGGTTTCATCACCGGCAAGGGGATGAAAATATGGTATGGACAGGCCCACGGATTCAGGGTGATGCATGAAATAGTTATGAATCGATTCCAAATAATCTTCAGGATAAAACGTATCAGCATCCATGCTGACGATAGTGTCGTTTTTGTTTTCTTTTGAAATCCTGTCCATTAATACTTTTCTAGCCCATCCAACACCACCTCTTTTTTCCGGCCAGCCTTTTCCTTTTGAACTTTTGTCAATGATCTCAGTCACCAATCCTGATGATTTTATATAGTTGATGCTTTTTGCGTTGTCAAGACAATAATGAACTTTCTCAGGGTCATTCCACCACGATTCATACTGATTGACACAAATATATATCATGAAATCTTTAAAGGATTGTTTTTCCATGCACTCAAAGAACTGATCAAGGTTTGCAGACTCTCCCATAACAGGCAAAGCAATATGTAGTATTCTTAGGGCCATCAATTTGCAAAAATCGAATAAAACTCCAAACTTTCCATATGAACGGTTATGATTATTATCTATATTTTTGATGTTTGCCAAATTTATATGCTATATGTTCGAAAATCCTGTTTTAGAAAAATTGCCTAAACATCTGACTGCATTTATTGTTGAACAGGATTATAACAGCTATACAGCCCAGGATCAAGCAGTCTGGAGATATGTAATGCGGCAAAATGTGAATTTTCTCTCAAAATACGCTCACGAAACATATATAGATGGTTTAAAAAAGACGGGTATCTCCGTTGATCACATTCCAAGTACCGAAGTGATGAATGATATTCTGGGAAAAATTGGCTGGGCCTCGGTAACCGTTGATGGATTTATTCCTCCGGCAGCCTTTATGGAGTTTCAGAAATACAATGTATTGGTCATAGCTGCTGACATCAGGCCCATACATCAGATTGAATACACACCCGCTCCTGACATTATCCATGAAGCCGCTGGGCATGCGCCTATTATTTCCAATCCCGAATATGCAGCATATCTTAGGAAATTTGGCGAGATAGGCTCAAAAGCCTTTTCTTCAAAAAAAGATTATGAAATTTATGAAGCCATCAGGCGTCTTTCCATTTTGAAAACGGATCCTAATTCGACAATAAAAGACATTGAGAACGCGGAAATGCGAATTGATGAATTGAGTCTCGCATTGGGTCCTCCCTCGGAAATGTCGCTAATCAGAAATTTACACTGGTGGACGGTGGAATACGGTTTGATCGGAACTATTGATCAACCCAAAATATACGGGGCTGGTCTTTTATCGTCCATTGGAGAAAGTGTCGGTGCTCTTAAAAAAAATGTGATCAAGCTGCCTTATGATATTAATGCCCGTGATTACAGCTTTGATATTACCAAACCCCAACCACAGCTTTTTGTTACACCTAACTTCCAACATTTATCATCCGTATTGGAGGAATTTGCTTCATTTATGGCTTTAAGTACCGGTGGGTTGGATGGTATTATTAAAGCGATAGAATCAGGAAATACGTCTACGCTTGTTTATTCTTCCGGTTTGCAGGTGTCGGGTACTTTTACTGATATGGTATTGCATAATGGCAATTCGGTTTATATAAAAACCAACGGGCCTACTACTTTAAATTATGAAGATGAAATGCTGGACGGACATGGAAAATCATATCATAAAGATGGATTTGGTTCTCCCATCGGAAAGATAAAAGGTACCCTGAAACCTACCCGGTTTTTAAGCAATTCTGATCTTTCATCTATTGGAATTAAAATGGGAAAAGAAACCGTATTTGAATTTGAATCCGGTATTAAAATAAAAGGCATTTTGAGGAATGTATTAAGAAAAGATGGTAAGTTATTGCTGATGTCTTTTTCAGATTGCCTGGTGCAACATGACGATATTATTCTTTTCGAACCCGGATGGGGTACCTACGACATGGCTGTTGGCGAAAATATTGTATCTGCATTCTCCGGTCCGGCTGATGCTGAAGGATTTGGGCTTGAATATTCTGCTCCTGTTGATAAAACGCACAAAATTAAACACAATCAGAAGACCCAGAAATTGCATCAAATCTATCAAAATGTGCGAGATGTTCGAAAACATCGGGCAGATCTTGATGTATTGAAAAATATATGGAAAGAGTTTATTCAAGGAAATTATAATGACTGGTTATTACCAATTGAAATCCTGGAAATGTTAACCAAAGGAGAAGAAGAACAACTCAAAACGGAAATTAACAATTATCTGAATGCGCTTTGTGCTGATCATGAAAATTATGCCCATCTGATTAAAAATGGAAAAGATGTTATCGGAAGGTTTTAACCATCAGAATTTTTAAAGCTTCAAATGGCTTACCTTCTGTAATCAGTTGTTTGGCTTTATTATGAAGGTCTTTTTCAGTAAGTGAATTTAAATCATCACCCTGAAATTGATATGATGTGCTCTTCATTTCTTCCACTGACGGTAATTCTTTTAAATTTCCTAATATACCCAGATCATTTCCACTCAAGTATTTGCTTAACCGGATGTGTTCCGGCAAATTATCTACCCCAATTCCGATTTCCGATAGTGGTTTTGGGACTTTAAATTTGGCATTACCAACTGTCCTTACGTAAAAATCACCACCCAATCTGCCTACCAGATCAATTTTATCTGTATCAATATTCCCTTCCTCATCTAACAAACCTTCCTTTATATGCACCATTACAATTTCACATATCACCAGGTTGGCCGATCCGGCCTTTCCTCCGGTTTCGATTACTTCCCTTACTTGACATTCAAATTGTAATGGTGATTCTTTCACCCTGGGAGGTTTCACTATAGAAGAATCCACTGGTGTCAATCCTGATTTAACAAATTCATTCACACCTTTTGGGTACTCAGTGCTGCTTAAACTCATCTGTTGCACCATACCATAGTTTACCGCGTTGATCACTACTTCAGGAACTTCAAGAATATTTTCCAACGTATGCTTTGTCGTGTTATCCCTACCACGCCTTGAAGGAGAAAAAATCAAAGTTGTCGGATTCACGCCAAATGCATTATAAAAACTAAATGGAGATAAATTAACCCGGCCTTTCTTATCAATAGTACTTACAAATGCGATGGGACGCGGAGCCACGCCTCCCAGTAATATTTTATGGAGTTTCTGATTGGAATATTCGGAGGGGTCTATTTTCAGCATGGTATGGTTTAAAGAGTTGGTAAAACTTTGGTAACACAATCTCCGAACCCTATTCGCACACCATCTTTTATTGCATAACCTTTCATGATAATGGTATCATTGTCGTTAACGAACTTTCTTTCTGATCCATCTTTTAATGTGATGGTTTTTGTGCCTTTCCAGCTCAATTCAAGCATTGATCCGTAGGAGTCGGGTGTTGGACCTGAAATAGTTCCTGAAGCATACATATCACCTGGATTGATATTACATCCATTCACGGTATGATGCGCCAATTGCTGCGACATATTCCAGTATAAATATTTGAGATTTGATTGACAAACTATCGATTTGTCACTATTTTCAGGTTGAAGATATACCTCCAGGCTTACGTCAAAATTGCGTGCTCCGTTAAATTGGAGGTAAGGCAATACCTCAGGCTCCTGTTTTGGGCCATCAGTTCTGAAAGGCTCCAGTGCTTCCAGGGTAACGATCCATGGTGACACCACTGATCCAAAATTTTTTCCAAGAAATGGACCTAAGGGCACATATTCCCATTTTTGAATATCCCTCGCTGTAAGGTCATTAAAAAGCACCAGGCCGAAAATATGGTCTTCCGCATTTTTAATGTCAATACTTTCTCCAAGTTTCGTTTTTGATCCGGTAATGAAAGCCATTTCCAATTCAAAATCAAATAAGCGGCAGGGGCCAAATTGTGGCTTTTCCTCAGTATCCAGTTTATACTGGCCTTTTGGTCGGTGGATATCTGTTCCTGAAACTACAATGGAAGATGATCGTCCGTGATATCCTATTGGGATGTGTTTCCAGTTAGGCAGTAGTGCATTGTCAGGGTCGCGGAACATAGCACCCACATTGGTGGCATGTTCTACGCTGGAGTAAAAATCAGTATAATCACCCACCTCAACCGGCATCATCATTTCAACTTCGTTCATAGGGATAATTGCTTCTTTACGAATAACCTTGTCGTCGCGCAACTGCGCATTTTCTTCCTTGAAAATTTCGGAAATCCTGTTTCTTATTGATTTCCATAAGGGCTTTCCAAGTTCCATCAGGTCGTTTAAAACCGGAGCATAAAACACACCATAATTTTCGATTTTCAGATCATCAAAAAAACCATAATCTGACAAAACCGACAAGTCGATGGCAAAATCGCCAATCCTGCTCAACGGGCGTGGTGATTTATGCTGAGGTTTGCCGATACCAAATGGAATATTCTGAATTGGAAAATCGCTGTCATTATCAACAGCTATCCATGATGTTAATTTTGGGTTGTTTGCTTCAATCATAAATGAATTGCTTCTATTAATTATTATAAGGTTCCCCTGTTTCGCTGTTCTCTTTCAATGGCTTCAAAAAGCGCTTTAAAATTACCTTTACCAAATGATTCAGCTCCTTTTCTCTGGATGATCTCGAAAAAGAAGGTTGGTCTGTCTTCAACGGGTTTTGTAAATAATTGCAATAGATATCCTTTATCGTCCCTGTCGATGAGTATTTTATATTTCTTCAGCACTTCAATATCTTCTTCAATGGCTCCTACCCTGTCTAACACGTCGTTGTAATAGCTGTCAGGCACATTCAAAAAGTCAACACCTCTTTCGCGTAAATCTGCAATAGTTTTGATTATATCATCAGTTGCTATAGCCACATGCTGTGGACCTGGTCCGATGTAGAAATCCAAAAATTCTTCGATTTGTGATCTCATCAAACCTTTAGCCGGCTCGTTAATCGGGAATTTGATCCTCAGGTTATCGTTGGCCATTACCTTGCTTTTTAGTGCCGTATATTCTGTAGAGATATCTTTATCGTCAAATGATATCAATTGATCAAAACCAAATACATTGCGATAAAAATCAGCTACTTTATCCATTTCACCCCAACCTACATTACCCACAATATGATCGACATACAGAAGACCTGTATCATTTGGTTGATACTCGGGTTCCCATTTTATAAATCCGGGTAAAAAGTCACCCTTATACGCATCTCTTTCAACAAACATATGCACTGTTTCGCCATAAGTGTATATGCCGGCCAGTTTCACTTCACCGTTTTCATCTTTGATGGTATAAGGTTCCTTATAAGGTTTGGCACCATTTGAAGTCGTTTCATGAAATGATTTTTGCACATCATCCACCCACATGGCAATTACTTTAACGCCATCACCATGCAGCTTGTGATGCTCAGCAACCGGTGAATCTGGTTTTAATGCACCAGTCAATACGATGGTTACTTTATCCTGCCGTAAAACGTAAGATACCCTGTCTTTTAACCCGGTTTCGAGCCCTGCATAAGCAACAGGCTGAAAGCCGAAAGCTGATTGGTAATAATGGGCCGCCTGCTTGGCGTTGCCTACGTAAAATTCAACATAATCTGTTCCCTTGATGGGCAAACAATTTTTCATTTATCTACTTTTATTCTGTTAACCAACTTTTATAGTAATCTTTATCTTCGATATTCAGCGCGTCTTTTGTTAGTTTCAGTGGTTTGAAAGTATCCACCATCACCGCGTATTCGTTTGTTAATTTCTTACCGATACTTCTTTCAACAGCACCCGGGTGCGGTCCATGCGGAATGCCAATCGGATGCAGCGTGATCTGCCCCCTGCCGATATTGTTCCTGCTCATAAAATCGCCGTCGACGTAATACAATACTTCGTCTGAATCCACATTGCTGTGGTTGTATGGTGCTGGTATCGATTGTGGGTGATAATCATACAACCTGGGCACAAAAGCGCAGGTGACGAAAGCAGGCGTTTCGAATGTTTGATGCACCGGTGGTGGCTGATGAATACGACCCGTGATGGGCTCAAAATCATAAATCGAAAATTTATAAGGATATAAATAACCATCCCAGCCAATGGCATCAAAAGGGTGGGTATGATAATGATACGGGAAAATCATATCAGAACGTTTAATTTTTACCAGGAAGTCACCCTTTTCATCATATGTGTTGAGCTTTTCAGGTCCATGTATATCTCTTTCGCAAAAGGGGGAATGCTCCAGCAACTGCCCCACGTTGTTCATATATCTTTTCGGGAAATTAAGAGTGTGAAATGATTCGGTTATAAATAACCTGTTTTTTTTATCGTTAAAATGAATTTGATGCACGGTTCCTTTAGGAATAATGATGTGATCACCTTCTTTGAATGAAAGACTTCCATACACCGAATGCAGTGTGCCACCTCCTTCATGTATAAATACCATTTCATCAGCTTGAGAATTTTTATAGAAATAGTCTTTCATTGATTTCTGTGGTGCTGCGAGGCTGAGATACACATCATCATTGAAAAGTACAATTTTTCTACTTTCAATATAATCATCCACAGGTTGAACATCAAAGCCACGAAACGCCCTGTGTTGCATATTCCTTTCTACAGAAGTTTCAGGTGTCACGTTGTAAGGTTGATCAATAGCAGTCACAGCCGTTGGTGGATAGCAATGATAAATGTTGGAATAAATGTTGGAAAATCCTTCTGTTGACACCAATTCTTCAGCATAAAGCTGTCCGTCCGGTTTGCGAAATTGAATGTGTCTTTTTGCAGGAATTTCACCAAGTTTCTGATAATATGGCATTCAAAGCAGATTTTAATATTTACTGCCTGCAAAGATAACAATAAGAAAGATTCTAAATAATCTTGAATTGAAGTTCAAACTATTATGTGTGTTTAAGACAATTTTTAAGGATGTCTAAAACCGGTAACCAATCTGTACAAGATAACGCATTCCCAGTCCCATGCGCATATTAGCACCTTTTGTGATCAATTCACTATCTTGAACCATCTGTTCAAAACCAGGAATCGTATTTTTTAATATATCATATATTGCCTGCAAATATTCATTCTCTTCATCGAAATCCAGGTCTCCGCTCAAAGTAAATTTTGCTGTATACACTGAAACAGAAGGACCTATAAATACAAAATCAATAGATAATCTTTCTTTTATAATAAACTGATAACCGAGTTCTACTCCTCCACTTAAAATATTAATATTAGAACCAAAAGTGAAATCTCCACTAATTGTAGGGCCATTTAAAACTTGAACCGTATTTTCAAACTGGTAATACTGGTAAGCGCCATATACACCCCAGTAGAGTCCGTCAGGTGCCCTATTTTTATTTCTTTTTTTGAAATAAAACCTGTAATCACCAGAAATAGATAATCCTCCTTTATTTCCTGACCGTTCAATGTTCAAACTGTCATACACACCTTGAACCAGGGATGGCAGCTCAAAATAACCAGCATTTACGGAAAAAGATCTGTAAGGGGATAATACTCTTTCATAACCTAAATTAATATTCTTTTTACTCCACAAAATAAAAGGGGTAAGATTCCACCTGATTACATTTTTTTTGTATTTAACTGTGTCAGGGAAAGAATACCCTTTTTGAGCGAACAGGGGCTGGCATGCGCATAGAATAAATCCAACTAAAAGCGGAAAGATTAGTTTTTTCATGGTAGACTGTTTTAAAGGCTTAATGTATACTGCAATGTAATATTTCTCATGGCTTCTGCCTTGAGTGGTCGTAATGAGTACCACCTGTTAAATATGTTATTTGAAATTATAGCTATCTTATGATACTGTCTGAAAGAATAGCTTAATCTCATATCAAATATAATATTTCCGTTGTTTTGATTATAAAAGTAATTGCTATATAAGATGGGTTGCATGGTGCCTGATTCTATGGTTGCATTTTCAAATTCAAATATTGAATTATCCAGATTTTCTATTTTACTAAAGTACTTCATACTGGTTCCAAAGGCAAATGATTTATAATTAAATTCAATATCAAATTTGACCGTATGGAGGAAACGATATTTGAGAATATTCTGAGATGAGTCAACACTGGTAGAATTATAGCTGTATTCAATTCCTCTATCGTCAATAGCAAAAACATAATTAGGGTCGAGGGAAACAGGTTCAACGTAGGTATAACCGAACATAGTGTATATTTCAAAATTCTTTCCAATCTTGGCTTGTCCGTTGAGTGAAATATCAATTCCTGTAACTTTTGATTTACCGGTATTTACAAACTTAAAACCGGCAAGGGCGAAATCAAAGTCCCAAAACCCGAAAAGGTATTCAATGGTATTATCATACTCCTGGTAAAAAATTGCCGCATCAAAATATCCATAAAACTTGCTGAATTTAAAGCCTTGTTTAACTC
>PKSW01000154.1 GCA_002869465.1 Marinilabiliales bacterium | reverse complement strand
GCCCCCTCTATGGAGATGAAAAGTTACAACAATTCTCACAGGCAGACGTGTTCGTTTTTCCTCCGAGGGCACCGGAGGGTCATCCATTGGTATTGGTGGAAGCGATGGCCGCAGGTCTGCCAATTATTGCCACAGACCAGGGGGCGATTACGGAATCTGTGATAGATCGTAAAAATGGATTTATTGTTGAATCAGGACAGCCCAAACAAATAGCGAATAAAATGCTATGGTTTATGGAAAATGCTATTGAACGAATGGAAATGGGCAAGCAAAGCCGCAGCTTTTACGAATCGAATTTTACAGAGAAAAACATGATTGATAATTTCAAAAATTGCTTTCAGAAATTGTTGTCGGAAAAGTCATAAAAAGATGAAATCTAGGGGGGTACTTTGTTAACTATTGACTTTTATAGTTCCATGATGTATCTTTGTATGTTCAATTTGCGTACAATTACAATGAAAAACAAACAATATCATGAAATCAAAACTTTTATTAATCGTACTAGGTTTACTAGTGTTATCAAGCGCTTGTAAAAAGGAGATACGCCCTGAACAAGAGGAATTGGTTGGCGTATGGGTAACTAAAGATGCATCACTAAACGGAAAGATTGAGTTTACATTAAGGGAATTATATATTTATACGAGCGAAACCTCTTCAACAAAGTATTTCTATAATATCCTCAACGATGCATTATACAGGTATCCATATAAAATGAATGATCGGGAAAATTTTACTACGCATTATCTATATTTTGATAGTAAAAAGAAAGATGAACTGGTCATCTGGAATATTGGATTTGAAGATGATTCCGGTTATGCAACCTTCGTCAAAGAATAATATGGATGCTAACAGGCTAAATAGCAATCTTTTATAAAGTCACGAATTTACTTATCAGTTTCTTAAACAATTCATTTTATTAGTGATGTCTCTGCGCATCATTAGTGGAATGTCTGATTCTCAATTTATCAATTACCCATACCATGCAACAACTTACCCAGCAACTTAAATCGGGTCACATGGAGCTATTGGAAGTGCCGTTCCCGGCCCTTGGCAAAGGTCAGGTGATGGTCCGCAACCAGTATTCCGTGATCAGCGCAGGCACCGAAGGCAAAACCGTCGCCGATGCCCGCAAAGGCTATGTGGCCAAAGCCCGCAGCCGCCAGAAAGAAGTAAAGCAGGTCATCGACATGATCAAAACCAATGGTTTGCTGCCTACCTACAAGCTGGTAATGAACAAACTGGAAGCGCCGGCAGCATTGGGATACAGCACGGCAGGTGAAGTGATCGCCCTGGCGGAAGGCGTTACAAAACTGAAAGTAGGCGATCAGATAGCCTGTGGCGGCGCCACCGCTTCCCATGCAGATGTGGTGGTCGTTCCTGAAATGCTCTGTGTGAAACTACAGGAGCATGTGAAGCCCGAACATGCTGCTTTTACCACCATCGCCGCCATCGCCATGCAGGGCATCCGCCAGGCAGATCTGCGCCTGGGAGAGAATTGCGTGATCATCGGCATGGGATTGTTAGGTCAGCTGACTTACAAAATACTGGAAGCCTCCGGCATGTATCCCATCGGCATCGACATTTCAGAAGAACAGGTGCAAGCAGCCCGGAAAGCAGGTATCACCCATGTGCACAACCGAAATGCAGCAGGCATCGAAGACCTGTTGATGCAACATACAAAAGCACAGGGAGCCGATGCGGTGATCATCACAGCAGGCACTTCTTCATTGGATCCTGTGAACTTTGCGGGTACGATTGCCCGAAAAAAAGCCAAAGTGGTGATTGTCGGTGCCGTTCCCACCGGTTTCGACAGGGCCAACTATTACAAAAAGGAACTGGAACTTATCATGTCCTCATCCTATGGTCCGGGTCGCTATGATCCCCATTACGAAGAGAAAGGCAGGGACTATCCCATCGGCTATGTCCGTTGGACAGAGAACCGCAATATGCAAAGCTTTGTCGATCTTTTGGCGTCGGGCAAACTGGATATTTCAGGATTGATCACCCATACCTTCCCATTGGAAGAAGCTGAAAAAGCCTACAACCTCATCCATGAAAAAGCTGAGCCCTTTACAGGCATTCTCATCCAATACGATACAGAGAAGGAGCTCAAAAAAACGGTGGTGCTGGATCAGAAATCGGTTGCTGAAAAGGACGTAAACATAGGGCTCATCGGCGCAGGTTCCTTTGCACAGAATGTATTGCTGCCCCAAATGAAAGGGCCATGTAATTTCGTGGGTATTGCCACCGCCAAAGGCAATACAGCCCGTTATGTAGCCGATAAATATGGTTTCTCCTATTGCGCATCTGAAGCAGCAGAGGTGTTGCAGGATGATAAGGTAAACACAGTTGTTGTACTTACACGCCATAACGCGCATGCGGAGTATGTGCTGGAAGCGATCAATAATCAAAAGCATGGATTTGTTGAGAAACCCCTGGCCATTCATGAGGAGGAGCTGGAAAAGATCAAATCAGCTTATGAAAAGAAACTTGACAAAGGGGAAGCCAAACACCTCATGGTGGGATTCAACAGGCGTTTTGCCCCGGCAGTTCAAAAGATCAAATCAATATTTCCGGATGAGCAGGCCAAGAGCATCCAGATGCGTATCAATGCAGGTCAGCTCCCTGCCGATCACTGGGTGAACGACCCCGATGTGGGCGGTGGCCGGATCATCGGTGAAGCATGTCATTTCGTGGATCTGGCCATGTTTTTAGCGGGAGCGCCCATAACAGGTGTTTCAGCAAATGCCATGGATGCATCAGGTGTTGACAACACCGTAATCATCAACCTGGCATTCAAAAACGGCAGCGTAGCTTCCATCAGCTATTTTTCCAATGGCAGCAAGAAATTACCCAAAGAGCAGATCGAGGTCTTTTGTGGGGGTACTGTAGCCCAAATTGATGACTTCAATACCTTGACGATTTACGGAGATAAAG
>PKSW01000037.1 GCA_002869465.1 Marinilabiliales bacterium | reverse complement strand
GGTTTTCCTTCAATGATCATGTTTGTAGGGTTTTGTGTTTATCGCTCCAGGTCTGTGGGTCTTTTTTCCACTCGAGCAATGATTCCTTATCTTCTCCTGAAATGTAATCCTTTTCAGCCGCTTTTCTGATCATAATCTCGTAACTTGATAAAGCGAATAAAGCACAATCTGCATCTTTAAAATTTTTATCGGCGATGGGCAACTCGTAAGTAAAAATGGCAGCCATTCCTTTTACTTTTCCTCCGGCCTCACGAATGGCTTCAACGGCATTGAGGCTGCTTTTCCCGGTGGAGATCAAATCTTCAACTACTACCACATTTTGGCCTTCTCTTAATTCACCTTCAATTTGGTTTGTTAAACCGTGTTCTTTTTTTGAAGACCTAACATAAATGAATGGCAAACCCATTTCCTGGGCAACCAGGATGCCTTGTGGTATGCCCGCTGTTGCTACACCGGCAATTACATCAACCAGGCCATATTCTTCAGTAATTTGGGTGACCAGTTGCTGACGGATATAATTCCGTACTTTGGGATATGACAATGCAATCCGGTTATCGCAATAAATAGGTGAATGTAGGCCGGAAGCCCACATAAAAGGCTTTGAATTGTTCAGCTTTATTGCCTTAATTTGTAATAAATATTCGGCAACCAATGCCGCAGTTTCTGTATTTTTGACCATGCAGCAAATGTATAAAGTTTTTTACAACGACCGGGCAATTTTGTTAGCTGAAAAATCAGAAAATATCCCTGAAAAATTTCGGAAAAATCAGTTGTGGAACAAACAGGAACTATTTGTATTTCTAGAAAAATACTTTCGGTTACAATCTGCTGATGATATTGCTATTGTTGGTTATGATGTATCAAAGATGATGGCTGACTTTACAACATATTTCAAATTTATTACAGCAGCTGGCGGACTTGTGAAAAAGAATGATGAAAAGTTTTTATTTATAAAGAGATGGGGTATTTGGGATCTGCCGAAAGGAAAAGTTGAAAAAAATGAGTTGCTGGAAATGGCAGCTATTCGGGAAGTGGAAGAAGAAACAAATGTAAGTGGTTTATTTGTACAAAAGCGACTTGAAGATACTTTTCATATTTATGAATTAGAAGAAACCATGTGTCTAAAGCAGACAGCGTGGTTTTTTATGTTGGCAGATGGTCATCAAATACTAAAGCCACAGATGAATGAAGGAATTACTAATGTGGTCTGGATGGATAGAGAGCAAAGCAAAAAAGCCTTATCTGCGAGTTACCGATCGCTGAAGGAAACGATGATGCCCTATTTGTGAAATATTCTGAGGTAGTAACTATGGAAATTAGTTAAGATTGTATCTTTACAGCAAACAATAATCATCAGCATGAAAAAAGTTGCAGTTTTCCCCGGATCATTTGATCCCATTACGCTTGGGCATGTTTCTGTTATTAAAAGAGCTATACCCTTATTTGACCAAGTAATTATAGCGATTGGTGATAATGCCGATAAAAAACATATGTTTTCGGCAAAACAGCGGGAGAATTGGATCAAGGAAGTTTTTAAGAATGAACCCAAAGTAACCCTGGAGGTATATAGCGGATTAACGGTTGAATTCTGCAAGCAAAGGAATGTGCATTTTATCCTTCGTGGATTGAGAACATCGGCAGATTTTGAATTTGAAAGAAGTATTGCCCAGATCAACAGAAGGTTAGCGCCAGAGGTCGATACGCTTTTCATATTAACAGAAGCAAAATATACTCCCATTTCGTCATCTATTGTAAGAGACGTGATAAGGAATGGTGGAAATATTTCAGAGTTTGTGCCACCTGAAGTAAAAGTTATAGACCAATAACTTTAATACTTATCCGTTCATAGTGATGTACGTGATCGCATGAAGAAAATTATCACATTTATCTTGGGCCTGCAGGCAATTATTGCCGTTTCGCAGCATGTTGAAATCTCCGGTACAGCCATCGGGCATCCGGATGAACTGGTCAGGCTAATCTGTTATAAGGATCAGTTTTCCAGACTGGATAATACATTGGCGATTACCAGGACAGATGTTTGGGGTAACTTTACCCTCGACGTATCCGTTGAAAAAACAAATTATGCATTCCTGGCATTAGGGCTGAAAAAAGGTGATTTCTATCTTGAACCCGGGAACAAATATCAATTTCAAATACTTGATGATACCATCAAAGGATCTATATACGATCAGATGCCATTGCAATTCAATTTGTATGCAACAAATAGTATACTGAATAGCAGGATAGGCCAGTTTAATTACGAATATAATGTTTTTCTTTATGAAAATCAGCGGCAAATAATAAGGGCCAAAGATAAAAGCATCGTCAATAATTTTATTGAAGAAATGAAGCGGAAGTATGCTGTTAACGAGGTTCCCAGTGAAATTTACTTGACAGATTATGTCATATACACGCTTGCTTCACTGGAATGGATTAGCAAAAGCAAGCCTGACTCTGCTATTTTAATGGAATTCTTTGTAAACCAGGAAATATTATACAATAACATTGCTTATTCTGATTTTTTTCGCGATTTTTTTAAAGAATATTTTAATACCCAAAAATTCTACATTTACGATGAGTTGATCACTGCCATCCGTTCTCAGCAAATGGCGAAAATTGATTCCCTGCTTGTAAGGGATGATCTTCTGGCCGCGGATGATCAACTGCGCGAACTCGTATTGATTACTTTACTGGCACGTAACTTTCATAATCAGGATGTTGCAAAAAAAGATATTCTGCATATACTTTCTCAGCTTCAAGTGTCTGCTAAATCATTGGAGAATAGGAGGGTAGCAAAGAATTATATCGAAAAATTAACCTACCTGCAATATGGCAGCAAAGCACCTCAATTTGAACTCATGAACCATAATGGTCAAATGGTAAAACTTGAAGATCTTAAGGGCCAGTTCATATTGTTGAATTTTATTTCATCAACTTGTAAACCCTG
>PKSW01000434.1 GCA_002869465.1 Marinilabiliales bacterium | reverse complement strand
TTGCATCAATTACCATGCTGAATAAGGGGGAATCTATATGAATTTTTAAACAGTCTCGATTTTACCTTGTTCATCAACTAGAACTCCAAAATTCATATATACCAGTTTGTCATCTCTAAAGAAGAAGTCCATCATACTGAGGTCGTAGGAGAGCATTTTGTCTTTGTCTTTTTCAACCTCTACTTCAAAGTGGCTTTCGCCATTTTTTTTCATTAATTCAACGATCTCTTCTTCGGTAAGATTCATTATTTTTTTACCAAAAAGACTTGTGTCGGGGTGGTCAGTTTCAATGCCTGCCAGTATTTGCGTATACAGACCCACAAAAAATATGGATATCCCCTTGGTCCAGTAATGAAGCACGGTGGTATTTAGCTCTTCATCATCATCAAAACTGTCAATTTCTTCAGGCTCACCGTAAGTATCAATAAACTTATCCATTTTCATTCCGAATTCCAGTTCACCAAGACCTTTATTTGGTTTTATTTCAAAATTTGATAACATCCTCTTTTATTCTAATTAGTATCTAACAAACATATATAATTGTATTATATAAAACAAATAATAATTTATTTAAATGGCGAATCTTCTTCTTTTGCCAAACTATTGTAAACCTGTTTATTCAACCAGTTTGGAAAAAATTTATTGAGCAGTGCCACCATTTTTCCTTCCGTAGTCAATGTAATGGTATTTTTTCTTTTCATCACTGCTTTGTAAATGTGGGCAGCTACCTCTTCCGAACTCATCATCTTTTGTTCATCTCTTGGCGATTCACCCTGTTGACTTCCATCAGCTGCCAAAGCTGTATTCCTTATGTTGGAGGCTGTAAAACCCGGATACGCCACCAGCACATGCAGTCCCTTTTTCAGATTCTCTATCCGGATGCATTCAAGAAACCCGCCCATCGCAAATTTTGAGGCTGAGTATCCTGTTCGTGCCGGCAGACCTTTTATTCCTGCAATTGATGAAACACCCACAATACTGCCTTTTTGTTCCAGGATATATGGCAATGAATATTTGGTGCAATAAACGGTTCCCCAGAAATTAATGTCCATCACCTGTTTTAACACCTTAAGATCGGCATCAACAAACAAAGCCCGCATAGAAATACCAGCATTATTGATCAAAATATCAATCCGTCCATATTGCTCAATGGCTGTTAAGATCAAATTTTTACAGTCAATTTCATTGGTTACATCGGTTTGGGCGAAAGCAATCTCACCACCTTTCAGTTTAATATCTTCAGCAATTTCATTCAGTTTCTGATGATTTCTGGCACCGATTACACATTTGGCCCCTTTCCGTGCAAATTCATATACCAACGCTTTTCCAATTCCCGACGTGGCTCCTGTAATAACAACTACTTTGTCCTTCATCTTTATTTTTTATCATACAAGTATATGAAAATATAGCGAAGGCACTTATCATATGCAGGATCAAGTTTTAACGTTTTATTCAAATTTTCACATTTTGAATTGTTTACTTTTGTTGGCGTAAAACAAAAAATATGCTCAACAACCGGCAACTTTTTTTACAACACCTGGCCATTCCGGCTGAAGTACCTGATGCATTGGAAATTATTAGGGCAGAAGGCATTTATCTTTACGATGACCAGGGACAGAGATTTATTGACCTGGTTTCCGGTGTTTCGGTAAGCAATATCGGGCATCGCCATCCCAAAGTGATAAAAGCCATCGAAGATCAGCTGAAAAAGTATTTACACCTGATGGTATATGGCAAATATATCCAGTCGCCGCAGGTGATGCTTGCCGGTTTAATGGCTAGCAGGCTCCCCGAAAATCTGCAATCAGTTTTCTTTGTCAATTCAGGCAGTGAAGCCATTGAAGGAGCTCTCAAATTAGCTAAAAGAATTAACGGCAGGTCAGAAATCCTGGCATTTAAAAATGCCTATCATGGCAGTACCCACGGCGCATTAAGTGTATTGGGAAGTGAAGAAATGAAATATGCCTACCGCCCGTTGCTGCCAGAGGTCAGGTTTTTAGAATTTAATAAAATGACGGATCTGGATCAGATCACATATGAAACTGCAGCTGTAATCATTGAACCCATCCAGGCGGAAGCTGGCATTTTAATACCTGACATTGAATATATTCAAGTACTGAGGAAAATATGTGATACAACTGGTACAATGCTCATTTTTGATGAGGTGCAAATGGGTTTTGGCCGCACCGGAAAACTCTTTGCTTTTGAGCATTTTGATGTGACGCCCGATATTCTGTGCCTGGCAAAAGGTATGGGAGGCGGTATGCCGATTGGTGCTTTTGTTTCAAGTAAAGAACATATGCTAATGCTAACACATAACCCTGCATTGGGTCATATTACCACTTTTGGTGGCCACCCGGTAAGTTGTGCTGCTGCACTGGCCAGCCTGGAAGTGATCATTGAAGAACAGTTGACTGAACAAGCAGATGAAAAAGGAAGGTTGTTTAAAACAGAACTTGAAAAGCATCCACTTGTTGATCATATCCGCCAGATCGGTTTAATGCTCGCAGTGGAATTAATACCGGGATATGATGTGTCCAAATTCATTAAAATGCTGCAAAAAAACGGACTCATTGTGGACCAGTTCCTGTTTAACAGCACATCCTTTAGAATAGCACCTCCCTTAACGATTACAAATGATGAGATAGGCCTTGTCATCGACAAACTCAAAACATGTTTCGACCTGCTACAAACTAACTAGCATATGATACAACGAATACTGGCTTTTTTAACCATTCTATTTTTATCGCTACACATGGCGGCCCAGCTTGCCATTTCATTTCCAGGTGAATTCGAAAAAAATGAAGGCGTGTTGCTGGTTTGGGATTACAGTCCATCGAGGGATTCGGTGGTCGCCAATATGGCTGCTGCCATCCAGCCAGTAGCCAAAGTCTGGATCATTTATTATCCCGACACAGCTCCGATGGATACAACCGAAATCAGAAATTATCTGTTAAGCA
>PKSW01000248.1 GCA_002869465.1 Marinilabiliales bacterium | reverse complement strand
GACAAAGAACCACATACTTACTATTTCTCATTATATGGTTTTAAAGATACTGGGTCACAATCAGCAAACTTAATAACCGGTATTACCAATGGCTTTGGGGTGAAAAGGGAAATCACTTACCAGTCATCGCGTAATTCATATCAAGAGCCCGCATCTTACGATTATCCTTTGGCATTGTACAAATCCAAAACATGGCTGGTTGATGAATCCTATATTGTGGGCGAAGCCGGCAACAAGTTGAATCATCAGAAATACGCTTTTAACACGCCTTTGGTTATGCTAAGGGGGAAAGGTTTTATTGGATTTAATAAAACCACTGTTACCGATTATCAGGAAAACACTGAAACAACAGCCGATTATTATATCTTAAAACCTATTATAAATGGTAAAGAAATGTATTTTATGCATTTCCCGAGAACCGTGATCACGAAAGAAATTGGCGAAAACGGGAAATTGTTGTCAAGTACTGTGAATGAGGTGGACATTAAAAACACGGTTACAGGTTACGATCTTGTTTTTTTACCTGTAACAACTCAATCCAGAACTCAAATACGAGATAATGACGACCAGAACAGCATTATTAAAAGTGTTGTCACCTCACAGCTTCTTTCTGATGTGGATTTATTTGGCAACTCACTTAAACATACAACGGTAACCTCAGGTGATAAGTCTTTTACTTCTGTTAGGCAGAGCAGCTATTTAATTGACCCTGTCGAATGGGTTGTAAACAGGCCGGATATAACCACCATAACTAAAAGCCTCGATGGCGAAACTGATGATGTTACACAAATTGATTACTCATACTATTCCGATGGTTCATTTCCACTGTTACATACCAAAACAGTGACACCCAACGGAAGCAACGTTTTAGCAACTACGGTTTCATTTGAGTATGATGATTATGGTAATATTACTAAAAAAACTTTAGCGGCACCCCATTCGCTAATTCCACTTGCCGATCGCATTAGTGAATACGCTTATGACGAAACTGCCGGAAACGATGCGCGTTTTATGACAGAAACCAAGAAATCACTAGATGGTGCTGATTATATCACCGAATTTGAGTATAATACCAATAAAGGAATGCTGCAATCTAAAACATTCAACCCAAGCAGTTCAAGATATGCTTTGTCTTCAAATTATGCATATGATGAGTTTAATAGGCTCATTACTGAAACACCTCCAAATGATGTGGAACTAAAAACGGAGATTGCCTGGAGCGCCTCGCATCCATTGAATAAAAAAGATGCCTTATATTATATTCACTCATACAAACAAAAGCCTGGTAATACTGCATTCGAAAACATAATTACTTTTTACGATAAATACCAACGCGAAATAAGAACCATAACAAATGGTTTGGATGAACTAATTTGTGTAGATAAAGAATATGATGCCAATGGAAGGTTATATTTGGTAACTGAACCATATTTTTCTGATGAAAGGCCAACACAGCAAACAACATTTCAATATGATGCCCTGGGGAGGTTAAGTTTAAAAACCACACCCGTAAATAGCTTCACTTATAACTATGAAGGACGTAAAACCAGTGTTGTTAACAACGGTTTAAATATAACTACTTCTCAAATTGTAAATGCTATTTGTAATATCATCGAATCTTCAGACCCGAAAGGAACTATTAACTACACCTATTTTTCTAACGGGCAGGTAAAAAGTATTGATGCCCTGGGTGCCGTAACAACTTTTTTGTACGATGCTGCCGGTAATAAAACTGAAATGAATGAGCCAAATGCCGGAATAAGTACCTATACATACAATGCGTTTGGTGAATTGACAGGAGAAACTGACGGAAATAACAATTCATTTGAAATGGAATATGACAATTTTGGGAGAATAACTTTATATGAGAACAAAAACCAGCAAGGAGTTTGGACCTCCTATGCCTATCAAAACAATCCGGACCTTCCTGGTTTTGGTAAAATAAAAATGAACGATGATATGTATGTGCATGATATGGTTACCTACAGTTATGAATATGATGAACTGAGCAGGTTGGCCATAAAAACCGAAACTACACCCGGAGGCATCTTCGAATTTGATTATAAATACAGTGATGAGCTTGGTAAGCTTGAAAAGTATGCTTATCCAAGCGGGTTTGAAATAGGTTATGAGTATGCCCTGAACGGAACCATTTCTAAAGTAAATGACCTGACCAATAACAATACCCTTTGGGAAGCAACTGAATCAAATGCGAGGGGACAACTTACAAAACAATACACTGCTGACACCTATTTAACTACTAAAGAATATGATGAATATGGCTATCTGGAAAAAATACTGACCGGAGGATTCCAGGATCTGGAATATGAATTTAACCCGGTTACAGGTAACCTGAATTGGCGAAAAGATAATTGGTATAACAATACCGAATACTTTACCTATGAAAGTGTGTTACACGAGGGACTAGAAACATGGCGTGTAAATGACGGAACAACATACAGGGCTAATTATGCCACTAACGGTAACATAGTTAAGAAATCCGATGTAACCAAACCAGGAGATACCAATCCTGAAGATGAATTTGGAACCGAGGGCGGCAGTTATGTGTATAATGAAAATGCAGGCCCTCATGCTGTTACAAGCATTACAGAGCCTACTGAAAACTACCTTGCTAATGCTTCTGCACCTCAAGAAGTTTATTATAATGTATATAATAAAGTAATGAGTATTTCTATGACTGTTGGTGACGGGAGTAAAGCAACAACATACAGCGCTTCATTTCATTATGGCCCTGACAGGAAACGTAAATGGGTAAGATATGATACTGACGGGATACTAAAAGATGTTTATTACGCAGGTTCCAACTATGAAGTTGAAAAAGATATGAATGGGAACGAAAGAAAATTACACTATATTAGCGGAGGTGATGGCGTTAGTGCCATTTACGAATGGATGGGAGATGAAAACAGTATAAATAAAACAATGCATTACGTGCTTAAG
>PKSW01000414.1 GCA_002869465.1 Marinilabiliales bacterium | reverse complement strand
TCGCTGCACCTGCGCATCCACTTCTGCGTCTTCAATGCGGGCAAATAATAATTCCGGTTTGTTTAAAACCCGGCCGGTTTCTATCAGTGCTGTATTGCCGGCATCTGACCATGTTGGAGCTGACATGCCCAGCATTTCCTGAAGTTTCTTCGCTGTAAATGGCAAAAATGGTTCGGAAAGCACTGCCAGGTTCGCTATAATCTGCAGGGACACATTCAATATGGTTTTCACTTTGTCCTCATCCGTTTTGTAAACTTTCCAGGGCTCCATATCCGTCAGGTATTTATTGCCCAGACGTGCCAGGTTCATCAATTCTGATAACGCCTCACGAAAACGGTACCTATCCAGGCTGCTGGATATCTTATCCGGATAGGTTTTCATTTCTTCCAGCGTACTTTTAGCCACATCATCCAATTCGGCGATGGCCGGAACAATGCCGTCAAAATATTTTTGGGTAAGCACCAGGGTACGGTTCACCAGGTTTCCAAAAATGGCCAATAATTCATTGTTATTGCGCGCCTGGAAATCTTTCCAAGTAAAATCATTGTCCTTGGTTTCAGGGGCATTGGCCGTAAGCACATACCGCAATACATCCTGTTTTTCAGGAAAATCTTTCAAATATTCATGTAACCAGACGGCCCAGTTCCGTGAAGTGGAAATTTTATCGTTTTCCAGGTTTAAAAACTCGTTAGCGGGTACGTTGTCTGGCAGCACATAACTGCCTTCTGCTTTCAGCATGGCCGGAAAAATGATACAATGGAATACGATATTGTCTTTCCCGATAAAATGCACCAGTTTTGAATCTTCGTCTTTCCAGTAAGGCTTCCAGTCGTTGCCGGTTTTTTCGCTCCATTCTTTGGCGGCTGAAATATAGCCAATAGGCGCATCAAACCAAACATACAGCACTTTGCCCTCGGCATCTTTTAAAGGAACGTTTACGCCCCAGTCCAGGTCACGGGTAACCGCCCTGGGTTTTAAGCCATGGTCGATCCACGATTTCACCTGCCCGTAAACATTCGCTTTCCAATCGTCTTTGTGGCCCTCGATAATCCATTCGTTCAGCCATTCTTCATATTGATCCAGCGGCAAATACCAGTGTTTGGTTTCCTTTAACACAGGAACATTACCACTCAATGCCGATTTCGGGTTGATTAGTTCCAGTGGGCTTAAGGAAGTTCCACAGTTTTCGCATTGGTCCCCATAGGCTTTTTCATTTCCGCAATGCGGACAGGTCCCTGTGATATACCTGTCGGCTAAAAAATGTTGGGTTTCTTCGTCAAAATATTGCTCATTGGTCTTTTCAATGAAATCATCTTTTTTGTATAGTTTCAGAAAAAAATCTGATGCTGTTTTATGATGGATGGGCGCAGAGGTGCGGGAATACACATCGAAAGAAATGCCAAATTCTTCGAACGATTTTTTGATCTGCTCATGATATCTATCGACAATTTCCTGAGGAGAGATGCCTTCCGCCCGAGCTTTAATGGTGATCGGCACACCATGCTCATCTGAACCTCCTATAAAAAGTACATCTTCACCTTTCAATCTTAAATACCTGGCATAAATATCAGCCGGTACATATACGCCGGCAAGATGTCCGATATGTATGGGCCCGTTGGCATAGGGCAGGGCCGAAGTGATGGTGTATCGTTTGAAATTTTTAGGCATAAAGTCGTTTTTTCCTTAATTTCGGCAAAGTTAATAAACAAAAAACATGATAAAGCCTCCCTCGCTTATTAAAGGTGACAAAATCGGCCTGGTGGCTCCTGCCCGGAAAATAAATCTGGAAGAAATTGAATATGCCATTAAACTTGTTGATAATGAAGGGTTTGTTCCTATATATAACAATGATTTATTCTCTGTCGATAATCAGTTTGCCGGATCCGACGTATTGAGGGCTAGATCCATACAGCAATTATTGGACGAAAAAGACATCAAAGCAATACTAAGCGCAAGGGGTGGATATGGAAGTATTCGAATAGTTGATCTGCTCGACTTTTCAAAATTCAAAACCCATCCAAAATGGTTTATTGGCTTTAGTGATATTACTGTATTTCATAGCCATATCAATAAAAATTTTAATGTTCAAACTTTGCATGCCAGCATGCCACTTTCATTTCCTGAAAATTCGCCTGAGGCATTAAAAAGCCTGTTTAATTTATTAAGGGGGGAGAGGGCACAGTATAATATTGATAGAAATCCCTTGAACAAACCCGGATATTCTGAAGGTTTGCTGACCGGAGGTAATCTTTCAGTATTGTATAGCCTGATGGGAAGCGCATCGTTTCCAGACATGGATAATAAGATTTTATTTATTGAAGACCTGGACGAATATCTCTATCACATTGACCGAATGATGATGGCACTAAAAAGGGCCGGTGTACTTGAAAACCTGAATGGCTTGATCGTGGGTGGAATGACCGGTATGAATGATAACGAAATTCCATTTGGAAAAACGGCTTATCAAATCGTTAGAGAGGCAGTGGAGGATTATGATTACCCGGTTTGTTTCGGGTTTCCGGCAGGTCATATTAACGACAACCGGCCATTGATCATGGGTGCTAAGGTTCAACTGGATGTGAATGATCATCCGCAAATCAGCTTTTCAGAATAACGATGGCAGAGCACAATAAGCTTGGAAAACAAGGGGAGCTGATCGCCAAAAAATTTCTGGAAGAAAAGGGATTCCAGATTATAGAAACCAACTGGCGTCATGAAAAAGATGAAATTGATTTGATTGCCAAAGATGGCAATGAGTTGGTTATGGTTGAAGTGAAAACCAGGAGCACCCGCTATTTTGGCGAACCATCGGAAGCGGTTGGCGCTTTAAAAGAATCATTTATGATCCGAGCGGCTGAATCCTACCTGGAAATTCATGATTTAAATATGGATACGCGTTTTGATATCATTTCAATTGTCATTGATAACGATGGTGAAAGTATTGAACATATCAAAGATGCATTCTATCC
>PKSW01000474.1 GCA_002869465.1 Marinilabiliales bacterium | reverse complement strand
GGGAAGGCTTTATTCTTGTGGATTTGAACTGGTAGAAGAAAAGTACATTGATGAAGAGCTCTATTTTGTAATGCGAAAAGTGAAAGAACCCGGTTATGATAGCAATCCTACTTATGGGCCATTGATCAGTTTGAGAAGATACGGAAAAGATGGAAGGATGTTTAAGGTATATAAGTTACGCACCATGCATGCCTATTCAGAATATTTGCAGGATTATGTATACGAAAAGTATAAACTGCAGGAGGGAGGAAAGTTTAAAAATGATTTTCGTGTGACCACTTCCGGTAAAATATTCAGGAAATTCTGGCTGGATGAAACACCTATGTTTATCAATTTAATAGCCGGCGATATGAAACTGGTGGGTGTAAGACCATTGAGTAAGCAGTATTTTGAACTCTATTCAGATACCTTAAAAGAAAAGCGCCTGAAAACAAAACCGGGACTCATTCCACCGTTTTACGCGGATATGCCCAAAACACTGGCCGAAATTCAGGCATCGGAAATGGCATACCTCGAAGCGTACCAAAGGCATCCCATACGCACAGACATTGAATACTTTTTTAAGGCGTTCAGAAATATCCTTTTTAAAGGAGCAAGAAGTAAATAATGGATGATTTGACATCAATTTAAGAAAAACGAAATGAAGCAAATTTATATAACAATTCTGGCTATTTTACTTGTAATTTCTATGCATTCTCAGGTAGTTTACGAACACATTTCCAACACCAGTATTTACGATTACCTGGATGAAATGGCCGGGCTGAAGATCATCGAACTGAATTCGATCATCAAGCCCTATCCCAGGAAAATGATCAGGGAAAAACTGGATATCATTCAGGAAGCTTCTGAAAAGAACACGCAATTATTGAGTAAACGACAAAGGAAAGAGTTGGAATTTTATCTGAAAGCATATACGTTGGAAGCAGCACCTCCCATGGATTTTAATCGTAAGACCTCACTTTTTAATAAGCAGGAAAGTTTGGCGCTGGCAGCGAATCCGCCCGGATTGTTCTATAAAGACTCCTTATTTACGCTGGCCTTGCAGCCCATAGTTGGTGGAAGCTACAGTACAAATGAAAATGGTGGACTCACCCAAACCTGGTGGGGCGGATCGGTATGGGGATATATTGGTAAAAACTTCGGATTCTATTCAAGCTTGCGCGATCATAATGTAAGTAGGATCATGATTGCACCCGAATATTTTGTGAAGCAACCGGGTGTTCCGTATAAAGATTATGGCGATGAAGGTATTGATTACAGCGAAGCAAGAGGTGGTATGATGGTCTCCTGGAAATGGGGATCGTTTGGATTGGTAAAAGACCATGTGGAATGGGGAACAGGTTATAATGGAACCAACATACAGTCGGGCAGGGCACCATCATTTGCAATGATTAAACTAAATCTAAAACCGGTCAGGTGGTTCGAGTTCGATTACTACCACGGCTGGCTGGTTTCTCAGGTGGTTGACAGTGCCAATTCATATTGGTCGGATGGCACGTACCGCAAGGTTTTTTACCCTAAATACATGGCGGCCAATATGTTCACTTTTTACCCGGTCAGGAATTTGATATTCTCATTTGGTAACTCAATTGTCTACAGTGATTTAGGAGGTCCGCATGCAGCCTATATGATTCCGTTTCTATTCTATAAATCCGTTGATCACACTTTAAATGCCACAACCGGAGGTGTTGGACAAAATTCACAGATGTTCTTTAATATCAGTTCCCGGAACATCAAATACCTGCATGTATATGTCAGTCTATTTATGGATGATTTTTCTATCAATCATTTTAGGGCCAGCGATGAATATAATTTGCTAAGCTGGAAATTTGGATTCAGGTTAAGCGACTTTCCCCTGAAGAATTTATCGCTAATCGGAGAATTTTCGCAGACGAATCCTGTTGTATATCAACACAAGATAGAAACCATAGCCTACACCTCGAATAAATATAATATGGGGCATTATTTGAGAGATAATAGCAGGGAAATTTATGTAGCTTTACTATACAAACCCATCAGGGGATTGCAAGTTAAGTTGGCGTATACCCTGGGTCAGCATGGCGATGACTATGATTATGCGGAATGCGCCAACGATCCTGATTGCGATTTGCACAAATTACAACCACTGGATAATATCACCTGGGAAAATCAAACCATACAGTTGGATGCCCGTTATGAGATTGTGGGTAATACCTATGTTTTCATGAGCTTCATGTCAGGAAATGCGACGGGGAATGTCAATTTATACACACCTGAATATTATCATGGCAAAACGAACACCTTTTCATTTGGAGCGAATATTGGATTTTAGTTTAGAAACCCAGAAACAATGAAATGGTGAAACGGAGCAATAAGCTACTAGAATTCTAATTGCATGGAACTTATCAAAACACATAAAGATTTAAAAGTCTATAACCTGGCGTTTGAAGCAGCTATGGAAATATTTAAAATCACTATGACATTTCCTAAGGAAGAAAAGTATTCATTAAATGATCAAATTAGACGTTCATCAAGATCAGTTGCAACAAATATTGTTGAAGCGTTTAGAAAGAGGAGATATCCAAAGTCATTTGTTTCAAAACTTTCTGATTCGGAGGGTGAAGCTGCAGAAACACAGGTTTGGCTAGAGTTTGCAAAAGAATGTGGCTATATTTCAGAAGATGTCCATGATGAATTATATCAGAAATATGACTGGATTTTGGGGATGCTGATAAATATGATTAATAAGCCGGAAAAATGGAAAACACTTTGAGAAACATATCAATTCTATCCACAATTTCACCATTTCACAGCTTCACCGTTTCTTCATTTCACAACTTCACCTTTTCAATAAAAAAATCTTGCTAAGTCAAATCAAAAATACAATCACAAAAAACCCCATCCTACGACCATTGGTTGAGGTAGCGATATTTGTGATCATCATTTTTGGATTTCATTATTTATATCGTTTTTGGGCATACCAATTGCAATTC
>PKSW01000192.1 GCA_002869465.1 Marinilabiliales bacterium | reverse complement strand
TTCTCTATTAACGTAAAATCATCCGTGCTGCAGGCCTTGAAACTGAACCGCAAAAAAGACTTCCGCGATATATAGCATAATAACTTTTTATGATTCTTTTATAAGGTATTGTTGATATTTGTCAATTAAATATATTTTTTATATTTGAATCCTGTAACTAACATTTAAATGTTAGTGTAACCAAAAAACAAAAAAACAACAAAACAAACAAGCAAGTCACAGTGGTATTATTTTCATTTATTTTAAAAAGATTTATATTTTTGCTTTGAAATAATACTTCCTTATTCAAATTAGCATTATATCTTATTGGTTAATAAAAAATTTAATTATGAAAACAAAAAAAAATTATGTGTCATTCGGATTAATTGTCTTTTTTAGCTGGTTAACCCTTAGCTCTTTTTCTCAAGCAGTAAGCCTTGAGAAAATCATCACTCCTGTTGGGTTTGATAAATCAGAAAAACTAAGTTCTATTCCAATTGTTCCTCCTGGTTATCGAGACATGAGTTGGAAAGAAAGCATAATTCCTAATAAGGATGGTTTTCAGGAAGAATTTAATAAACCTGCGGCCTGGACAGGACCTGATCCAGTTTTACAAATGGAAATGTCAGGAAATCGTACCTCACCTACAGTTGGGCAAAATTTTGCTGGAGTTAGTAACCTAAGCGGGGTTGCTCCACCGGATACTGACGGAGATGTCGGTCCAAACCATTATATGCAAATGGTGAACTTATCGTTTCAAATATGGGATAAAAATGGTAATTCACTCTACGGGCCTGCTGATGGAAGCACTATATGGGATGGATTTTCCGGCCCCTGGTCTGGAACCAACGACGGAGATCCCATTGTACTTTATGATGAATATGCCGATCGGTGGATTGCATCACAATTTTCATTACCCAACTATCCAAGTGGACCATTTTATGAGCTGGTGGCAGTTTCTGCTACAGGAGACCCAACAGGTGCCTGGTATCGATATGCCTATGAGTTTGCAAATATGCCTGACTATCCTAAGTTTGGGGTTTGGCCTGATGGATATTATTTTACAATAAACCAGTTTGCCCCGCCAAGTCTTTCGTTTGCGGGTGCCGGCGTTTGTGTGCTTGACCGTGCGGCTATGATTAGTGGAGATCCAAACGCGGAAATGCAGTTTTTCAATCTTGGAACTGCATATGGTAGCCTGCTGCATGCCGATGCTGATGGTTCTATGCAGCCTGCTGCCGGAAGTCCAAATTACCTTGCCAATATGGGGACCAACTCACTTAGGATTTGGGAAGCCGATATCGACTGGGCTAATTCAGGCAATTCAAGCATTTCTCTGGTAAAAACACTTTCAACACAATCCTTCTCTTACAGTGGTATTGTTGTAAATCAGCCTGGAACATCTCAAACCCTTGATGCACTGGCTTCACGCTTGATGTACCGTTTACAATACCGTAATTTTGGCGCCTACGAAGTAATGCTGACCAACCACAGCGTAAATGCCAACGGTAGTGGCCAGGCTGGTGTCAGGTGGTACGAAATGCGAAATTATGGCAGTGGCTGGAATATTTATCAGCAAGGCACTTTTGCTCCCGCTGACGGCGATAACAGATGGATGGGCAGCGTTGCCATGAATGGCAATGGTGACATTGGCATCGGTTATTCCGTTTCCAGTTCGTCAACATATCCTTCCATTCGTTTTGCAGGTCAAACTGCTGCTAATTCAGGGACGGGCGTTTTGGATGTTTCTGAAACTACTATTAAGGCTGGAACGGTTTCTCAAACAGGTGTAAATCGTTGGGGCGATTATTCAATGATGTCAGTCGATCCATCTGATGATCAGACATTCTGGTACACCACTGAATATTCAAATGGTGGATGGAGCTGGCGAACACAAATTGCTTCGTTTAACTTTGCTCCTCCTGTTGTAGTTGCCCCTGTGGCTGATTTCTCCGGAAATCCAACAAGTGTAATGGAAGGACAATCAGTATCATTTACTGATCAATCAGCAAACAATCCAACATCATGGTCATGGAGTTTCCCCGGTGGAAATCCTTCAACAAGCGCCGAAAGAAATCCGGTGGTTACCTATCCGGCCATTGGTAACTATAATGTAAGTTTAACGGTTTCAAACTCAGCCGGAAGTAATCAGATTGTAAAATCAGGATATATCACGGTAACCGAGTACGTTATAACATATTGTTCCTCTTCGGGTGCAAGCACAGCAACAGAATGGATAAATTCTGTAAGCCTGGGGAGTTTCTCTAACAGTTCAGGTTCTGATGGTGGTTACGGTGATTTTACAGGAAATCCTGTTTCCCTTGAAAGTGGAAAGTCTTACAGTTTTTCAGGCATTCCCGGATTTTCTGGAAGGTCAAATCAGGAGTACTGGCGCGTATGGATTGATTTTAACATGGATGGCGACTTTACGGATAGTGGTGAACAGGTATTTGCTGCCGACCGACAAAAAGGAGGAGTTGCAGGGAGTATATCCATTCCTGCAGGTCTGGATGGCGAAACCAGGATGCGGGTGTCTATGGAGGCAAAAGGTGTTCCCACATCATGTGAGAATTTCTCAGCTGGTGAAGTTGAGGATTATACGATTTTATTTGGCGCTCCTGTTCCACAGGCACCAAATGCTGATTTCGTAGGTTCACCAACTTCTGTGGAGGTTGGAGGTACCGTAGATTTTACCGATCTTTCTGACAATAATCCAACAAGCTGGTCATGGTCTTTCTCCGGAGGAACTCCTGCAACAAGCTCTTTACAGAACCCATCGGTAGCTTATAACGCTGTAGGTGTTTACGACGTAAGTCTTACAGTGAGCAACTCCATTGGCTCAAATTCAAAAACTTTATCCGGATACATTACCGTATCTGAAGGAGGCAGCACCGGTGCTTACTGCGAATCTGCAAGCCAGAGCAATGCCCTGGATTGGATTGGGCAGGTTGATTTTAATGGATTCTCAAACCCCAGTGGAGCTTCATTGTATTCTGATTTTACCGG
>PKSW01000253.1 GCA_002869465.1 Marinilabiliales bacterium | reverse complement strand
TTCAGCCAGTTCGAAGTAGAAATAAGCTTTTACCTTAATTTTATAGTATTCAATCCACTTATATTTTTCATCATCGCTTATATCGCTATAATTTTTATCAGTAAACAAGGAGTAAGGCGGTGTTAGTTCAAGACCTAAAGATATCTCTGATCCGTTACGGGGGTAAATCGGCGCACTCACAGAATTACGTCCTAAAATTACTTCATAACTTAAATTATTGAAATTACCATTACCTGAACCAACGGGAAATATAGATCCATAATTTGTCAGGTCATAAAATAATAAGTTGATCCCGTTATATAGCGTAAAAAAGTCATCTGGCCATGTCAGTCGTTTTCCAATACCAATAGTAATACCGTTTGTAATAAAGGCTGATCTGAGTGGGTCATCCTGAGGTCGGCCATTGGTGTACCTGGAATGATAATATGAAACAGTGAGCGCGTTTGGTTTTTTACCACCAAGCCAGGGTTCGGTGAATGAAACACTCCAACTTAAATAATCTTTTCCATAGGTTTGAAAACGAACCGCCAGTTTTTGCCCATCTCCTGATGGTACTGGTCTCCACGCACCTTTTTTAAATATTCTTTTAATAGAGAAATTGTTGAAACTTAATCCTAATGTTCCAATAATTCTGCCATATCCCCACCCACCCGATAATTCGATCTGGTCGGCTGATGTTTCTTCAACATTCCATTCAATATCCACTGTTCCTTTGGCCGGATCAGGTTTTACATCCGGCGTAATTGATTCGGGGTTGAAATATCTCAAGTTTGCTAACTCCCTTTGCGTTCTTATAATGTCAGACCTGCTAAAAAGTTGTCCGGGCCTTGTTCTTAATTCCCTTATAATAACGTGGTCGTTTGTACGATCATTACCCTTTACTGATACGTTTCTTATGCGTGCCTGCTCCCCTTCAAAAATCCGTATTTCCATATCAATGGAATCATTTTCGACAAAAACCTCTACCGGAGTTGCGTTAAAAAACAAATATCCGTTATCCATGTATAGCGAACTCACATCATAGCCATTCATGTTAAAATTAAGGTTGGTTTCCAACAATTCCTTATTATAAACATCTCCTTTTTGGATTCCAAGAATAGTGCTTAAAAATGCGGAAGAATAAATGGTATTTCCCACCCATTTTATGTTCCTGAAATAATATTTATTTCCTTCAACAAGAAATATTTTAATACCAATGGTGTGGTTATCTATTTCAATAATTGAATCCCCTGTTATATGCGCATCACGATATCCTTTTTTGTTATACTTGGCAACAATTAATTCAAGATCATTTTCAAATTCGGGTTCTATGTACTTCGAGCCTTTAAAAATCCTTAATTTATAGTTATCTGTCCAGTAATCCAGAAAATCATCCCTGAATTTTTTAAATTTGAATCTGATCGCATCTCCTCCCAGGTTTATTACCAAAGGGCCCAAACTATCCAGGGGATTAAAAAGTCCTTTGGTTTTGGTTTCTTTCATGGCAGCTTTAACTGCCTCGTCAGACATTTCATGGTTACCAACAATATCAATGTAAGCTATTTTTACCTTCCGGTTTTTCTTTATTCTTATAACCAGATCTTCAAAATTTTCCTGCGCCTGATCGGGTTTTTCACGGATTTCAACTTCTGCATTCAGGTATCCTTTATCACTATAGAAATCTTTAATAATATTGGTAGTCCTGATAAGTAGATGATCTGTAACTACTTCGCCGCGGGATAAATTAATTTTTTCCCGGATATCATCAGCCTCCGACTTACGAATGCCTTCGAAGGAAAATTTGCTAAGTCTGGGTCTTTCCTTTAAATAAAATTTCAGATAAACTTTTCCTGCATCAATTTTTGTGATTGAGATACTTATATTGTCAAATAGTCCCTGATCCCAGAGTTTACGTATAGCATTGGTTATTTCTTCACCGGGAACTTTTACACGCTCTCCTACCTCCAGTTGTGAAAGCATTATAATGACGTTCTTATCCAGGTACTTAATTCCTTCAACTTCTATTCCGCCAATAATATAATCAACAGGGCGCTCGTAATTTATCTTTGATAAATCATCCCCTATGTTGATTTGGGCGATACCGTTAAAGGGAATTAATAAAATACCCATTAATAGCAACTTCAATACGTCTTTTCCCAATCTCCTCATTATCATTCTTTCTTCTTTCGTTTTATTTGCTGACTTGTTAGTCCAAATCTTCTTTCTCTTTTCTGGTAGTCGACAATTGCCTCGTATAAGTCTTCTTTTTCAAATTCAGGCCAAAGTTTTTGCGTAAAATACAATTCGGAATAAGCCAATTGCCACAATAAGAAATTACTTAACCTGCTCTCTCCACTGGTTCTGATTAGTAATTCAGGATCAGGCATACCGACAGTAGATAATTTTTGGGAAAAGTACTTCTCTGTTATTTCAATCTTATTATTCTGGCGACCCTGTTCATTGACTATTTTTTTTACCGCATCAACAATTTCCCACCTTGAACTATAACTCATTGCAAGCGTCAATGTCATCCGGTCAAATTCACTTGTTTTTTTGATGGTATCCATCAGTTTGGTATAATTCTCGGCAGGCAAACTTGCCAAATCACCTATTGCATGCAGGCGGATATTGTTCTTCTTAAGGGTTTCAAACTCCTGTTCAATAGTTTCAACAAACAGGTGCATTAACGCGTCCACTTCAATTTGTGGCCGGTTCCAGTTTTCAGTTGAAAATGCATATAAGGTCAAATATTTCACACCCAATTCGGCGGCGGCTTCCGCAGCGTTTCGGACTGCTCCCACACCATACTGATGACCAAAAACACGATCCTTACCCTGCTTTGCTGCCCACCTGCCATTACCATCCATAATTATAGCAATGTGTTGGGGTAATTTATCAGTTATGATCTGTTTTTTAAAGCTCATTCAATACTGCTTTTACCATTCGTTATCCTTACATTTTCTGCTTCCGTAAAGATTGAATCTATATGTAACTGACAATAAGGTAAAATTATACCAATCATCATTGCCTTCATTTCCTCGTTGCATACCAGCAGAATGCATACCAGTAGGGTCAGAAACCACGTCACCAGTTGTATAATATGTTGTACTTATATCGTCAATATAATCTGTAAATGTTTTTCTCATCCCCCATTCGAG
>PKSW01000155.1 GCA_002869465.1 Marinilabiliales bacterium | reverse complement strand
CACCGACAACCGCCCCGATGGAAATGCCTATGTTCCGGGTGATGTGATCACCATGCTGGATGGCACCACTGTGGAAGTACTGAACACCGATGCCGAAGGGCGGATGATCCTAGCCGATGCGTTGAGCTACGCCAAAAACTACGATCCGGAGCTGGTGATCGACATTGCGACTCTAACCGGAGCTGCTGCTGTTGCGCTTGGAGAAAATGCCATCGTTGGTATGTGCGCCAAATCAGAAAAAGAGTTCCATACATTGCAAAAATCGGGTATGCGTGTAAATGAACGGATTATTGAATTCCCATTCTGGGATGAATATAAAGATATGCTCAAATCAACCATTGCTGATCTAAAGAATATAGGAGGTATGTATGCCGGGGCCATCACGGCGGGAAAATTCCTGGAACATTTTACCGATTACCCTTACATTCATCTCGACATCGCCGGACCTGCATTTATTAAAAAACGGGATAGCTACCGGGTAGTGGGCGGTACGGGCATTGGTGTCAGGTTGTTTTTTGAATTCATCCGTTCAAAAGCAGGCGTATAAGCTATCATGGTACGGCCAAAAAAACATCTCGGGCAGCATTTTCTGACAGATAAAAACATCGCCGGAAAAATTGCCGGATGTTTGAGTGAAGATTACGTTACCGTTTGTGAATTGGGACCAGGAACTGGCATCCTGACGGATGCATTACTTGAGCGACCTTTTATAAAGGAACTCAAGCTTATTGAAATCGACACAGAATCCGTTGAACATCTTAAGCTGCATATATCTGATACTCGAATCGAGATCATTGAAGCCGATTTCCTGAAATATGACCTGAAAAAGATCAGTTCGTCACCATTTGCTCTTATTGGCAATTTCCCCTATAATATTTCAAGCCAGATATTCTTCAAGGTGATTGAAAACCGGGATTTGATACCCGAGACCGTGGGCATGATACAAAAAGAAGTGGCAGAGCGGATTGCGGCGCCACCAGGGAGTAAAACGTATGGCATCTTAAGTGTATTGCTGCAAAGTTGGTTCGATATTACTTATTGTTTTACGGTAAATGAAGGGGTGTTTTTTCCGCCTCCTAAGGTAAAATCGGCTGTGATCCGTCTCAGAAGAAACCAGCTTAACAGATTAAATTGTGATGAATCACTTTTTTTAAATGTGGTAAAAACGGCCTTTAACCAGCGGCGAAAAACGCTTCGAAATGCCCTGAAATCTCTGACCGGAAATAATTTTGAACATCCGTTGCTGGGCGAAAGGGCTGAACAATTAAACTGTCAGCAATTTGAAGAACTAACCCGGCAAATTGCCGAGTTCCATACGTCATAAAAAGAAGCGGCTTTTTTTCTTAATTTGCACAATTCTTTATACATAGTCGCGAGCAAATGAATTTGATGTTCCGCTTATTTTTTGGTTCTCTATTTCTGCTGATTCAATTAGCCGCATCAGCTCAAAATACCCACTCATTTTCTGATGACCAGATCGAAGTGATATTTCCCAACATCATTGTAAAAACAGTGGAACAGGAAATTGTGATCAACATAACGGATATGGAACTAGCCCGGCAATTGGAAGGACAGGAAATAAAGGTAGGCCTGAATGAAGAAGAGCTTATTTTGCCCATCGAAAATGGTTCTGTTATTATTTTATACGATTTCCCTGAAGAAGAGGAACTCACCATCAGCATAGGAGAAATAAAACGTACCAAATTAGCCCATCCCATTCCCTTGTGGCTTTCCATTCTTCCACCATTGATTGCCATTATGGTGGCTTTGCTCATTCGTGAGGTTTACTCCGCCTTGTTTTGTGGCATTTGGTTGGGCGCCGGGATTATCGCTTATTTCCAGGGCTTTGGTTTTTTTATGGCTATTTTAAAAGGTTTTTTATTGATCATCGACACCTATATAGTTACATCACTGGTGAACAGTGATCATATTTCCATCATCCTGTTTTCAATGATCATCGCGGCTACGGTGGCATTGATCACCAAGAACGGCGGAATGAAAGGCGTGATGAACCGTTTATCGAAATATGCCACCGGCCCCCGGTCGGGGTCATTCATCACCTGGCTGCTGGGTGTGATGATCTTCTTTGATGATTATGCCAATACCCTTGTCGTAGGAAATACTATGCGTCCGCTTGCCGACAGGCTTAAAATCTCACGGGAAAAACTGGCTTATATTATCGATTCGACAGCTGCGCCGGTGGCATCAATCGCATTTGTTACTACCTGGATCGGCGCCGAATTAAGCTATATTCAGGATGGTATCAACAAACTGGATTTAGATGAATCGGCTTATGGTGTTTTTTTCAACTCGCTGGCCTATTCGTTTTATCCTTTTTTTACGCTGGCTTTTATTCTTATACTGATTTGGAAAGGGGTAGATTTTGGCCCCATGTTAAAAGCAGAAGCAAGAGCCAGGCAAAACCTGCAACCCACTGGTATTGTTGAAGAAGAGGTTGATGCCGAATTGCAGGATGAAGTGAAAGTAGCCAAGGGCATTAAACCTAAAAGTTTTAATGCGGTTATTCCGGTGCTGATCATTGTTTTTGGCACACTGGCCAGTTTATTTTATACAGGCTGGGATGCGCAGGTCTGGAATGATGACACCATGGGCTTTTTCGACAAACTGTCAACCACCATCGGTAATGCCGATTCATTTAAAGCTTTACTTTGGTCTTCTTTACTCAGTTTATTTTCGGCAATAGTATTGACGATAAGTCAAAAATTGCTCGATTTAAAAGACACCATGGAAAGTGTGATCGCCGGATTTAAAACCATGCTTCCTGCGGTAATGATCCTTGTATTGGCCTGGTCAGTGGCATTGATCACTGAACATTTACATACCGCCAATTTTATTTCCAATCTTTTGCTGGAAGCATCTGTATCGCCCTACTTGATTCCAAGTCTTACGTTTATCATTGCCGCGCTTGTATCCTTCTCGACGGGCAGTTCATGGGGAACGATGGCCATTTTGTACCCGCTTGTTTTGCCTACCGGATGGATATTGGCACAGCACCAGGGCCTCGAATACGAAGCCACACTTTCAATTTTCCATAATATTGCAGCTGCGGTATTAACAGGTTCCGTTTTCGGCGACCATTGCTCACCTATTTCCGACACTACCATATTGAGTTCGCTGGCCAGTTCGTGCCCTCATATTGAGCATGTACGCACCCAATTGCCCTATGCACTCACCACAGGTGCTTTTGCCATATTTTTCGGCATTTTGCCCGCATCTTATAATATTTCAGTCTGGTTGCTTTTCCCG
>PKSW01000455.1 GCA_002869465.1 Marinilabiliales bacterium | reverse complement strand
AACGAGTCCTATTTTAAAGTTGAGACCCTGCACATTAGTGGCGAGATTGTCCTGTATATTAACTTTAGTTATGTTACTAAAATACCTGGCAGATCCATTTATCTGGAATGATTTGGAGAATTGGTAATTGACACCTGTACCCAGGTAATAGTTCAGATAATTTAATGAATATGATGGATAAGTTGTCATGCTTTCGCCTACTACATCCATATCATGTCCTTCATGAAGTATTCTTGAAGTAAAACTGGTGCCATCCTGCAATGCACGGTTGTAGCGAATTCCTCCTTCAGCAAACCAGTTGAAATGTGAAAAACGTAACATATTGTATTCTACACCGAATGGAATGGATAAATACCTGACATCCTGATGCGTTTCCAGAATGGAATTCATTATTTCACCATCCGGGATGTTCTGGTTGCCCGGAAAACGATAGGTAATTTCTGTATTGATTTCTCCAAAGGGTGTGGGCATGGGCACAGGCGACATATTTTCTTTTTCTCCGGTACTCATTTCATGTTCAGTAGAAGTATCATACCCAAAATCGACAAGCGATTTTGACCAGCTCCTGACCTCCGATTTCTCAACGCCGGAAATCAATACAAATTTGTTTGAAATATGATACCTGACCTCAAAACCCCAATTATTGGAGTATAGAAACATATTACTGGTTTCAATGAGTCCACTACTCATTTCCCCTTTCAAATGTGTTGATGTGAACGTGGGGGCGAAAAATAAACCTATACCGAATTTGTCCTTGTTGTTGAAAGGTTCTGGCTTTTTCTTTTCCGGGTCAGCAGGTAAAGGTGAGGGAATATAGTTGTCTTTTAAAAGTGCTATTTGAATTGGAAAAGGAGGAAAGGCAATTGATTTGGGATAAAGAGATGCTATTTCAGTGGTTTCTCTTGATTCAATTAAAAATGCATCGGAAGAAATATTTTGTACTGGCAGATTTCGGTTACTATTTTGGCTTGACCTTATACCTGTAGCTGTATTTGAATGTTCAACATTTGATTCCTCAATATGAGATGTTTCATTCGTAGGTGAATATAAATTATCCATCGGAATATTTGCAGGGACTGACAAATTTTCCGATTCTGTTTTTTCGTTGCTTGCATTTTTCGTTGCAACGATTGTTATATTATCGGTGTTTTGATATGCTTTAGGATGATTTTCGTCTCTGACGAATTCGGGTGTATCTGTATTTAGCGATCTATCAAACTTATCTGAAGGCCAGAGGAAATAAGCTAATCCCGCCAATACGAGAATAGCTAGTATGTATAAATATCTCCATGGGATGAATAAGCCCTTTTTCTTGGTGATCTCGGGCAGCACCTTATCCCAAACATCATCCGAAGGAACATTCCAATTGTCGCTGGTCTGACTATCCTTTGATAGATGTTTTTTAAAATATGACTCTAAATTATCTGCCATTATTCAGTGATTAATATTGCAACACTTCTTCTAATTGATTGCGTAACATTTTTTTCGCTTTTAACAACTGTGACTTCGAGGTGTTTTCAGAAATATTTAAGATTTCAGCTATCTCACGGTGCTTGTAACCTTCCATAACGTATAAGTTGAAGACCGTTCGATAACCATCCGGTAGATTTTGTACCAAAGCAGTGAGCTCTTTTGCTCCAAGAGTTTCAATGACTGTCTCTCCTATCGAAAGTTTCTCCTCGTAATCATCAATGGGCTGATTAAAATTGAGCTTTTTCCATTTCCTCAGGTACTGCAAAGCCGCATTCACAATTACTTTATTTGACCAAACAGAAAATTCAGCTTTTCCCGGATCAAACTGCTTCAGATTATTAAATACACTTATCAAACCATCCTGAAGCATATCTTCAGCTTCGGATTTATTATGGGCATACCTCAAGCAGATCATAAACCACTTTACTTTATGCATGTTGTATAACGCCCTCTGTGCCTGGGAATTACCTTTTAAGCATTTTTTAATGATTTTGGTTTCGTTATCCACTTAAATTGCAAATTGTTAAAAAGTGTATCGGTATTAACTCAATTAGTCGTTAAATGCTTTGTTACCTTACTTTCAATATGCATAAATACTTAAAATAGTTGCCTGGTATAAAAATAGCGACCTCGGTTTTTAATCGAAGTCGCTATTAATTATTTGAAACTACTATTAATAGTTATTGCATTTGAAAATGCAAAACCGCGTATTTAAAGGATTTAGTTGTTTACTTTTATTTTATCACCTTCTTGAACATCATTTATTCCCCAATATGGAGAAAAAACCCAAGGATAATTAGCACCGTCGTCAGATCTTGCAGTGCAACTTTGAAAAATAATTCCGAAGTATTGATCAAGAGGCGCATTGTTCCCTTGTCCGTTATCGATTACTTTAAAGTACACATAATTACCAAGGTCATAAGGATTACATGCTGGTGGTGGCGCGCCAGGTGGTGGTGGCGGTGGTGATGGAAAACTATTTTCTAATACTTCGTTAATAATTCCACCGTAAATGGCTTCTTTTCCATCAACATATACTGAAGCCGTTTCCAAGATGTAATGGGCAGTAAAAGGTCCGGATACCTGCAAAATTTCTGCACTTCCGTGAGGGCCGCCATTATTTTGCGTGCCTGAAAAAGTAATTGTAGTTGATCCTCCATATCCAGTAAAGTTGCCATGAGTATGCGCACTATTGCCTTTTTTTAATGTGCTTGAAGTTGAGCTACCTTGAAGTTCGCTGATTTGTGTAACTTCCCACGATGGGTTATCGCTATTTGAGTTAAAAACCCATACCGATGTTCCTGATTCTTCTGCTTGCTTGCTGGCGGCAGTAGAGATTTTTTCTTGCTTTTGACATCCATAAGCTAATACGAGTGCAAATGCCATTAATAAAGTTAATCTTTTCATAGATTATTTGAATTAGATGAATAAAAAGTTAATTGTGAGACGCTAGAGAGAGAAAACTTTTTACAGGAATAAAAGAAGTAGGTGAGACTTGTAAAGGAGTTAAGTCGATCAGTTTTGTCTGTTGCAATGGTAATCCTAAATGACGGGCTAAACTAATCTGATCGTGTTAATTAAGTGTTAAGGTTTTCATAAACTTTAATTTATGGGGCAAAAGAACGCTTGAAGAAGTGCCATTTTTAAAAGACTGTGAAAATATTACCAATAAAAAACCCGGC
>PKSW01000294.1 GCA_002869465.1 Marinilabiliales bacterium | reverse complement strand
CCTCATCAGAAACGGCGGTTTTGGCGGAAGGAACCCAGTTGACCATGCGGATACCCCTGTAAATCAACCCCTTTTCGTACAATTCAATAAAAACATCGATCACTGATTCGTATAATGCTTCATCCATGGTAAAGCGGGTACGGTCCCAATCGCACGAAGCACCCAGCTTTTTCAGTTGCTCCAGGATAATGCCTCCGTGTTTTTCTTTCCACTCCCAGGCATGTTCCAAAAATTCCTCGCGGGTGATGTCATCCTTGTTGATGCCCTGCTCCCTGAGTTTGTTTACGACCTTGTTTTCAGTAGCAATGGATGCATGATCCGTTCCAGGAACCCAGCAAGCATTTTTCCCCTGCATCCGCGCACGACGAACCAGCACATCCTGCAACGTATTATTGAGCATGTGACCCATGTGTAATACACCTGTTACGTTGGGTGGTGGTATTACAATCGTGAAGGGTTCCCGTTCATCGGGTTCCGAATGAAAGTATTTCTTTTCCATCCAGTAGGCATACCATTTATCTTCAGTAGCTGCGGGATTGTATTTGCTGGCGATATCCATCTTTAAACTAAGTCATTAATAAGCGGCAAAAATAGTAAACTTGTGGCATTAGCTCTCATACAACCGGAAAAATCCTTCGGAACGAAGAATCTACTTTTAAATCAGTAAAAAACCCCTGTATGACTGGTCATCCAGGGGTTTTATAAAGTGCAGGTAACCTATGTTTAGTTTGTAACGAGGATAAATGAGGCGTCATCCTCATCACTTGTAATCATTAAAATGGCATTGATTTTATCCGCTTTTCCTTTGAGCACAAGAAGGCGGAATTCCTCCTCGCCACTCATATCAAGAATTGTGGTATAATCCTCCTTATCAATTGTCTTGTTCAGTTTTGCCTTGAATGATTTTAAGTCTTCCTGGTTTCCACTACCAAATTCAAAGTTCAGGATATAAAAGGACTCGGCTTCATCCAGGAAATTCAAAAAGCCTGCGTCTCCATCGAAATCAATATCTATATTGGTATCCGTCACTTCCAATTCAAAACCTTTTACGTTTTCGTATTTCTTAAATAGTTTCTCCACGCCGCTTGTTTGAGCGATCATAAATAATGGGAAAACTATTGCCAATAATATAATGGTTGCTTTCTTCATTTGCTCAGGTTATTTTTTGTCCATTTGATCCAAATTTTCCAGACCGTCGATTTCGAGTGATTTGGAAATCTCTGAAATGGTTTTCATATCCAGCAATCCACTCATGCTCATAACCACTGCTTCATCTGATTCCAGCACAATCATTAGCATTTCTGTTACAGTTCCATTCTTATCCTTTTTGGCTAAAAATTTAACCGTTTCATCATTTTCATTCACTGACATCATTTCTTCATATCCTTTTATTTTGGTCAATGTCCTGATCTCATTCATAAAGGCTTCATTGGTTTCCCCTTCTTCAGGTTCATACACCAACATTTTCAGTCCGCTCAGTTTTTCCATGGCATTCTGTGATTCTTTTGCCTGTTCTGAACTGTCGCTCATATCCATATTTGAGAGCATTTTGAACATGTCGGGATTGATGTTGATACTGGTAAATCCCTTCTGTCCGGCATACTTCTCATACAATTGATCGATGGCCGTTTGGGCCTTCATGCTGAATGGCACAACGAACATCATTACTAATAAACTGATTACTAACTTTTTCATGATTTAAGTATTAAATTGTTATACATAGATTTTATTATTTTAAGAGTCTCCATAAGAGACATATACTTTACTAACTGATTTAAGCAGATCACTGGCCTGGTCAATTTTCCGCAGTCCTTTTGTTTTTTCCAGTGCCTGGTTCATTTTTTTAAGTTCTCCTGCCCTCTTTACATTCTTATCAATTTTCTGAACCGTTTTTTCGGCTGGCTGCAAACCTTTATTCATTTTTTTTGACACCTCGTCCATTGCTTTTCTTGTTTCCAGAAATGCAAGCGATGGATCGGAAATGGTACCATATACTTCTTTCGGCTGTAATAAGTCGGTTCCGAACCAAACCATTACAAATAGCAATATAGCTGCTGCCACGCCACTCAGCCGGTAGGTCCATATTTTTAATGAATTTGACTGCGCCTTTTCTGTATCTATCAGTTGTAAGATCTTTTCATCAAAAGCATCATCTAATTCGAGTACCTTTTCTTTTTTAAGAAAGTTGAAATGTTCTTTGACAGCCATGAATTGTTCCGGAACCGTGTCCTGATTCAGATAATCCTTTAACATTTCTTCTTCCGCCAAGCTCGTTTCTCCATTATAAAACTTCTCGATTAGCTGTTCAATTTCATGTAGTTTCATAGCTATGGATTTTTTGTATTTCTTCTTTAATTTTCTTTCTGCCCCGTGAAAGATTTACCCTGACATAGTTTAAATCGAATCCAGTGATGTTCAGGATCTCATCAAATTCATACCCTTCCACATCGCGCAGTTGGATGATGGTTTTTTGTTGTTCGGGGAGCTTGTTGATCAGTTGCTTTACATGATGGACATCATCTGCGATTTCTGACTGTCGTTGAGGACTAATTGTGTTAGCTGCATTAACTCGTGTGTCCAGACTTGAAAATTTGTTCTTCTTGCTTTTTAATTTGTCAAGGCACAAATTTCTGGTCATGGTCATCAGCAGTCCATCCACATTGTTATATTTTTTCAGATCGTTACGCATGTTCCATATTTTCAGGTATGTTTCCTGCACGGTATCTTCAGCCTCTTGCCAGTTCGACAATAGCCGGTATGCCAGCCTGAACATCTTGTTCTTTAATGGCATCAGATTGTTTTTAAATTCTTCTGAGGTCATTCTATGTATATGACGATTTTCATTTTATAAAATTACACCCGATTTATTAAATATTTGGAATCGTTCTAAAATTACATTTGCAAACGAGTAATGAAAGTGCACATGGATTGATTATCAACAAAATATGTCAATAACTCGAATTCAGGAAATTTGCATCCCTCAGTTTTTTATTTACATTTGTCGG
>PKSW01000447.1 GCA_002869465.1 Marinilabiliales bacterium | reverse complement strand
GCTATTTTTATGCTTTTTTTAATCATATCAAATTAATTATCGATTGTTCATATTTTAACGCATTAACCGGATTAACATGGGCTGCTACTTTTGATAAGCAACAAGCGCTCGACTTTGTTCCCTTATTGGGGCTTTTTCAAGGCCACCTTCTTAGAGGGTGGATTCTTTAATCTATAATTTGCAACTTTTTAGTAATTATTCCTTCATCTGATATCAATCGATAATAATATAAGCCAGCAGGCAATTTACCTTTATTAAAACTAATTTGATGCTTACCCTTTATATGAACTTTATTAGTCAGCGTAAAAAGTCTATTTCCCAACTGATCATAAATACAAACTTTGGCATGTTGGGATTTGCTTAAATAAAATTCAACAACGGTATTTCCTGAGAATGGATTGGGATAATTCTGCATCAATTGATTCTCACGCTCACTAAAACTCAAATCATCTAACCCAACAATAATTTCCGGGTTTTGCATTAATATCCAATCGTTGGGGTCTATCTCAAGATCATCTTCAATGCTCATAGCAATACTCCCATATCCATTTACCATTTCTACTGTATACTCGTCACCATTAATTGTAATTGGAACATTTAAATCTAATGGAACATTCTGCTCAGTTAACCATTCAAAACTTGTTTGCTCAGTTTCTCTGTTTACTCTCAGTTGTGGGAAGCTGGCTTCTCTATAAAAGACAGACCAGAAAGGGTCTAACTCAACACCCGTAACCTCCTCTGCCTGGATTTTTAAATCTTCCGTGTCGACCAATCTGCACTGTCTTCCATCTTCATTTCCTAAATCATCAGGATCAGGATATGCCCATCTTTTTAATAATTCAAAGAATTGATCATCGCCTAAATGATACCTTAAAGTGTGCATCACACTGGCTCCTTTGCTGTAAGGATCGAGGAAATTAAATGCATCTTCAGCAGTCATGTCTTCAAATGGAGCCAATGGAGAAGGACCAGGATAAGGTTGGTGATCTCTCATAAAATTGAAATAGGATTCAATTCCGGATAGTTGCTCCACATATAAAGCCTCAGTGTAAGTTGCAATTCCTTCGTGTATCCATACATCGGCCCAGTTCTTGGCAGTCAATAAATTGCCCCACCATTCGTGGGCTAATTCATGCAAATGAATATAGTCGTATCCCCATGCATTGGTGGTAAAATTATGACCATATGCAATGATAGATTGGTGTTCCATCCCCCAATAAGGGGCATGTGCCCAGCCATGTTTGTCTGTTCCGAATGGAAAAGGACCACAAATTTCTTCCAGAAAATCAAATTCTTGTTGGAAGACATCCATATAATTTACTGCTGTTTCATAATCCTCAGGTAGTACCCAAAATCTAAAAGGAATGTCGTTTCCAATGGTACTTTCATAGTCATCCTCAATCAATAAAAAATCTGCAGCATAAAAAGTCACATTATAATTGTTAATAGGAACAGATACAAACCAATGATAGGTGGATGTATTGTCGCCATTATCCTCAAATCCCAAATACTGACCATTGGATACACACACCAAAGGATTAGGTACTGTAAAACTTATATTCATAGAATCTGGTTCATCCGATGGATGATCTTTACAAGGCCACCAAATATCTCCTCCCTGAAACTGACAAGCCACACCTAACCAGTGTTGATCATCTGATGTAGTGTCCCATACAAAACCAGCATCCCAAGGCGGCCCCTGGGAAATTTTGGGTGCTCCATTATAGAAAATCTTACAGCTCACTATATCATCAGGATTTACATCTTCAGGAATATCTATTTCCAGGAGCTCGTTTTGATGACTATAACTCGTCTGCTGAAAATCTGAATTATTAATACTTATTTCAACATTGGACACCAAAAAAACATCAGCAAGATCCAATAAAAGAATATTGATGGGGTCGATGATGGTCACTTGACACAATAAAGAACCATCTATGGTCTGATTATCAGGATCAATACTCAAATCCAAATAATAGTAGGTCACATCGTAGGCTGCTTGTTCTGGTTTTAATGGGCCTCCAGAATCTGCAAAAGTAATATTTGAAAATGTGATTAGAATGATTGCGATTAGGAAAAATCGGAAGTGTATTGCTTTCATAGGAATATTATCTTAAGTGTTAATTTCAAATTATTTTTAAATATTTAGTTTACAATTATTTCATTTTCAAGCCTATAATTCAGGTTGCGATCTTCACACCTTACTCATATCTTAATGCCTCCACAGGGTTTCTTGTAGCCGCTTTCCAGCTTTGCCAACTTACAGTTAATACGGCAATTCCTAAGGCCAAGGCTCCTGCTAAAACAAAAATCCACCAGCTTAATGTAGTTTTGTAGGCAAAGTTTTCGAGCCATTTATCCATGGTGTACCAGGCAATGGGGCAGGCAATTATATAAGCTAAGGCTACCCACTTGATAAAATCTTTGTTGAGCATGATGAGTATTTCGGATATTTTAGCCCCGTTTACTTTGCGGATACCTATTTCTTTGGTTTTTTTGGATACGGTGTTCAATACCATTCCGAATAATCCCATTATGGTTAAAACAATAGCCAACATGGAAAATGCACTGATTAATTTAGCTTGATTTTGTTCCCTGACATAAAATTGGTTGATTTGCTCCTGAAGTGTAAAAATGGATACCACTTTATCAGGTGATATTTCGTTGAATAAACTGGTAATGCTTGCTTTTATCTCGTCATCCGTTTCGCCCGTTGTTTTAATGGCAAAAAGACTCATTTTATCCGGGTGTTGCTGAATGATAACCATCGGTTTAATGGGACTATGCATCGTATGAGCAGTAAAATCTTTAACAATACCCTGGATATGGAAACCATTGAAAATTTCTCCTGCTTTCAAATGATACATTAAAGCTGCTGATTCGTTAAAGATAAATTGATGTTGATTTTCATTGTATTCTCCAAAATAATCACCTTCAATCAGTTCAATGTTTAAAAGCTCAGCCATGCCTTTTCCCATAATTAAACCATCAAACACGATTTCCTCGTTATTCTCAGGATTTCTTAAGCGAAT
>PKSW01000257.1 GCA_002869465.1 Marinilabiliales bacterium | reverse complement strand
GGCTAATTCTGGTGAGGTTTTTTATTTGAAAAATGCTATTGATTGTAGTACCATTAGCACAATCAATGTTCATGAGTTTGGAACGCATATAATAAACCTCCCTGACGAACCTTGAAGATCTACCTCACCTTCACCAGCTTCCCATTGGCTACTTGTTCACCTGCATTGATCCTGAAGTAGTATATCCCATCTCCCTTTAAGGAAAAATCAAGTTGACGGGTATATTGCTCTGCTTTTGTTACTATTTCCTCTGTAAATAATTGCTTTCCTTTAGTATCATACACCCTTAAAATGACCTTTTTATCTATCCCTGTATTGGCCCTGATCATAACTATTCCGTTTGATGGATTCGGACTAACTGATAATTCAAGTGCATTTGATTCTAAATCTTCAATTCCTGTTTCGGTATCAATTGTTAAAGTCATTGTGTCTGTTGCAAAACTTCCTGGTTCATACCCATTAGCCTGTAGGATAAGTTGCACCTGTCCATCCGTTATATCCTGGTTACCCCTCACATACTTTGCATTTAAAATCCCATTGGTTAAAAAGGTTCCATCACCTGTTGAAGACCATTCCAACGCATTGTAGTTGGTTGCTTCACCATTGGTTGCGAAGATATAATCGCTTGGTTCAATTACCGTATCGTTACCTGCAAAAGCAGTAACACTTGCAAATTCTTCTGTAAGATTCAAAGCAAAAATACGGGTTCCCCAATTACCCAGAGTGGCTTCACTCTTCGGGTACATATTGGTAAACCAAAAAGTAGTATCATTCACAGGGTCTACCATCATGGAAGCATAATCGCCCCATCTGTTTTGATCATACAGGTCATGGTAAGTATTGATATAATTTAAGCCTGTAAATAATTCCAGCTCCATAAAGGTCATCTCTCCTAAGGGGTCATCTGAACGTCTTCCTGTCATTCGTATCGAAGGAAAGGTTTCCTCATCTGATGCGGTATATCCCATAGCAATATCTCCATTGGCATTCATAGTAATGCTTGGTTGATATCTATGGCTTTCATCAGGTGCGTAATTACCACCCTGGTAAATGTACCAGTCAGAATCCTCTTTTCGCAACTCCCACCATTTTAAATAATGGGTGTTTCCATCCCATATAGTTACACAACACACCATGCTTTCGTGTTCATCAAATGTTCGATAAGTGACTGGATACATCATGTAAAGAGGTATTGTTATGACGCTATATTGATTAATTGGTTGTGGTGCGCCTGGACCAAAATAGATTATTGGTTCCAATTCTCCAACATCGAATTGAGAAATCTGTTCAAAACCTGAATTCTCAGGAGTATCCCAATCTGTTATAAACTCATAAACATCTAAGCTAATGAACCATGGATTCAGCGTGTCGTGACTATTAAGTGTAACAATATAACAAGGACTATCATTTGGCAGGTTAATGCCCCTTAAATCCGAAGCTATTGGAAAAAAACGATCTAAATCATGATTGAGCATTTCAAATTGGATCATTGTAATCTCAGATTCCCCCGCTATCATTGCTTCTTTATCAATAACCATTACCAGAGAATGTTGGAAATACCATGTATCTGTGTATTCAAACATATTATATGTTAGATAATATCCATCGTGCCACACCGATAATTTTGGATAATCATTTACATAATCAAATTGAAAGACATAACAGTTATAGGCTCCAAGCGGGTCATTGGTTTCCGACACCGCCACCATCTCATAATAAAGTTCCTGATTAAAATTAAATGACATGCTTGATATTACCCACCTGTCGGCTAAATAGTCATATTTAAATATAGGATCACTCCACTGGATAGCGTGCCAGGGGCCGGGTAATGAATTCCATAAACTTTTATTGTCAACTGGACCATACAACAGGTTTCCGCTTTTATCCCAAACTGCAAATGAATTATTAACACTCTGCATATAGTAGTTCTCACTCACATCGCCATTCGGATCAGCAGGATATCCCCCATTCACATTGTCAATCCCTTCAAAATTAAGTAACGGCCCTTTTCCTTTTATTGGCCCCTGCTTATTCTGCATAGCTGGTTTTGTTCTATCAGATTTTTCTTTAACTACCTTTAACTCTTTATTCGTTAACATGAAATTTTTAATAACTCGCTGTTCTTCTGGATGTTCACCCGGAATTACGACTGGCATGTCGCGAACGGGTTTAGATTTACCATAATAAATGGACTTTTTAATTACAGGTTGTTGCTTTTGTGCTAAAATACTACCAGAAATAAATAGAATGATCAGAGCACAGGTTAGGTAGCTATTTAGTTTATAATACATAGTTTTTTAGCTTAAATAGGAATTATTGTATACATAAAAGTTTAATGGTCTCTGTTTGCCCTTCAAATGAAATCTTTAAATAATAAATACCAGACTCTATATCCGAAGCATTCCAATGGATCGTGTTTTTACCTGCTAAAAGTTCTTTTGAAAGCAGCGTTCCAACTTCCTTACCAAGTAAATCATATAATTTAAGTGAAGTATACCCACTGGAAGGAACTCTAAATTCAATAGTAGTCGAAGATGTAAACGGATTAGGGAAATTCTTTAAATTCAATTTAGAAGCTGAAGAATTGAATTGATCAATAATTCCAACAAAATAAACTTCATCTGAACCTATATCTGCAAATCCATATAGAGGTCGTGGTTCTCCTTCAAAGTCTTCTTCCGGACAATAATAAGTTAGATCATCTATTTCAATCAAGTCGATTCCCGTATTAAAACAAGGACTAACATCAGAAATGTGGTATAATGTATCTATGAACTCTGGATCTTCATTAAAATTATCATCTCCTTCCCATGGTGTACTGATCATTGAAGCATCTATATTGTTGTTGTGTAAATACATATTTGAGCTACTTTGATTATAAATATCTTGCCCATTTGTTGCTGTATTTTCCCAAAAAATTGAATTAAAAATAATAGGTGTTTCCATCCCATGATCAGAATCTATAGCTCCACCTCTACTCGCATGATTTGAAATAAAATTATTATTAGCAATGATTGGGTGAAAAATATCATCC
>PKSW01000188.1 GCA_002869465.1 Marinilabiliales bacterium | reverse complement strand
CTCTGTTCATATCTTGCTCTCAAATGTAAAAATCTATATGTTAAATAAATGTTATATTAGCTGCGAATAATAACCAAAAATGCAAACATGAAAAAATTTACATTATCATTATTAACTCTTCTAATTGCATCCAGCTTTGTATATGCAGGGGGATTGGTAACCAATACTAATCAAAGTACAGCTTGGACAAGGATGTTGGTAAGAGACGCATCGATTGATATTGATGCTGTGTTTTTTAATCCTGCGGGTTTAACAAAACTGGAAGATGGATTTTATATTTCCATAAGCAATCAGTCAATTTTCCAAAAACAAACCATTAATAGTGGCTATCCTTATCTGAATGACCCGGAATATGTAGGTAATATTTCAGCACCATTATTTCCATCAGCCTATCTGGCTTATAAAACAGGTCGTTGGGCATTTTCATTAGGATTTAATCCATATGGCGGTGGTGGCGGCGCCAGCTTTGACAGAGGTTTACCTATGATAGAAGCTCCTATTGCAGGTGCAGCGCACCAATTTGCACCTTACGGTGTAACAGGCTACTCAGCAGATATTGCTTTTGAGGGAACTTCCGTTTATTATGGTTTACAGGGAGGAATTAGCTTTGCAATTAATAAGAATATATCAATTTTTGCCGGCGCCCGTTATGTCATGGCAAATAATACATACACAGGCTCATTGCAGAACGCTAGTTTTAATACGGCTGAAGGAACCGTAAGAGCTGATGCTTTTATGCTCGGACTTGCTGACCAGGCACAAGCTGGTGCAGCACAGGCCAATTATGTAGGTACACAAATGCAACCCCTTATAGACTATGGAGCAGGCGATTATACGGTTACACAATTAGTTCAGGCTGGTTTAGTAACACCTGAACAAGGGGCATTGATGGCTGGTGGATTAATTCAGTTAGGTTTCTCTCCTGAGGTGGTAAATCAAATGCCAGTTTCTACCATGCAAGCAACTTATTTTGGTGCTGCTGGTCAACTTGAAGCACAAGCTACTGAACTAACAGTTGGAGCAGGCTTGATGGGTGACCAGGAAGCGGATGTTACTCAAACAGGCAGTGCAGTGACACCTATTGTGGGATTGAATTTAGCTTTTCTTGATGACGATCTGATCATCAGTGCTAAGTATGAATTCTTTACCAAAATGGATCTGACCAATGAGACCCCTGCTGGAAAAGGTTTTGTAACAGGTTTTGATCCTGAAACAGGACAACCGATTGAAATGTTCCCCGATGGAGGAACAACAAATGCTGATATTCCTGCATTCTTATCTGTTGGTATTCGGTACCAAATTTCTGACAAAGTAAATATTCAGGGAGGTTACCATACTTATTTTGACAGCCAGGCAGGATGGGCAACGAACGAAGAAGGCATAGAAGTAATTGACAGAAACTTCCAGGAATATGGACTGGGTTTTGAATGGAATGTGACCAAGAAGTTCTTATTGAGTGCAGGTTACTTAGCCGCTATAACTGGTGTTAATGAGTACTATCAGTCAGATTTAGATTATAGCCTTTCAACTACAACTTTTGGAGCTGGTGGTGCTATAGCATTTAGCGATACATTTAAACTGCAATTCGGTGGTTTTTACACCATGTACAATTCACAAACTATAGGGATGCCTAAAGGTGCTGAAGTTCCTTTATACGGTGATACTTTTGATAAGTCGACATGGGCATTATCATTAGGATTGGATATTTCAATTCATAAAAAGAAAAAATAGTTTTTACTAATATCTTAAAACCCGCGGACATCTTCTGCGGGTTTTTTATTTGTTCGTATTTTTGAAGAATACAAATCCTATTGGAATGAAGAATGTTTTTTTACTATTAGCTTCCATTTTATTTACCGTAAATCTATTTACCCAAATTATCACTAAGCCTAATTTTGCATTAGCAACACATCCCATTGTAGTGGACGAAATCAGTTTTTCTGACAGCTTAATTATCATTACCCTAACCGTTCAAAACCAGATTAAAGGAGGTGAATTTTGCGCCAGTGAAATTATGTATTTAATGGAGTTTAAAAATGAAAACAAAACCTATCTTACAAAAGCTTCTGGAATCCCCCTTTGCCCGGCAACTTACAAATTCGAAACCATTGGAGAAAAACTAACTTTTACGTTGGAATTTACAGCATTTGACGAACTACCCAAATACATCAATATTGTTGAAGATTGTGACGAAAATTGTTTTTCAATTTACGGAGTGATCATCGACAAAAAGATGAACGAGGATATCAACCAGGCATATGGTTATTTTAAATCAGGTAACCTCGACTTTGCACTGGCATTGTTCAGAACCGCCGCCAGGGAAAATCCAGGCTATCCATTCGCATTTCTCTATGGAAATATAATTGAGGTTTATGCCATGCAGGAAAACTTTGAGATGGCCAAACAGTGGTACCAATTTCTGGCTAATTCGCAGTTTGCTGATAAGGATCTTGTAATGGAACAAATCAGCCGGAAAGATTTTTTCGATCAACTTTCTGACTAAAATCTAATAGTTTACGCTGAATCCGAAAAGGAATTCGTAACTCTGGGTTTTACTGGGGATCAGTTGTGAAAACCTGAATCCTAATTCAACGTCGACCAGGATACTTAAAAAATTCCAATCGGTATAAACCTCAATCCCTGTTGAAGAAAGATCCGTAATATTTCCGCGCGCATATCCCTGCATATAATCATAAAAAACTTTCGAGTAAATACGCTTTAAATAAAATGCGCCGGGCACATTCCAATCGGGATAAGCAATAGGAAAAGCATAGTCGCTGCGGACACTGAAATACTCCGGATAATTAACATTTGAATAACCTCTTGGTACGGCTAAAAGGTTGTTGTATGCATAATTCCCAGTAATAGTTTTCTGGTAACCACCATATATTTTAATCCCCTGGTGTTTCATAAAACCCGGGAAATATAAATATCCGATCAATGCCAGTTGCGAATTGGTGGTATCCGCCCAGGGTGTATGTCGATACACTAAATTTACAATCTGCCCCCATTTCGGATACAGATCTTTGAGCGAT
>PKSW01000329.1 GCA_002869465.1 Marinilabiliales bacterium | reverse complement strand
TTAAAAGTCATTTCATACATTAATTGCCAATTGCCATCATTGTCTTTTGCGTAAATACTTTGCACATCATTTTGCACAGTTACATGGGCATCCACATCCATATATTTTCTGCCGACATCTTCCATCAGTATGCCGTTGGGCGACATGCTCCACTGCCCGCTTCTTACAAGTCGGGAGTCGCCATTTATTATGGTATCTCCTGAATAGGATAATGTGCCACCATCAATGGTAACAACGCCCAGGTCTTTGGCAATATGCACATTCATAGTGGTTGATACATCCCAGGGAGGTAAAGTACTCGTATATCGCACATAAAGCTGGCCCTGGTAATCATTGGTCAATACCGGGTCGGGAATCATATTGGGCGCTTCTTTTTTCTTGCAACCCAGCATGAAAAGAAATGAAAGGAACATCAGAAATATCAGGCTTAAAAGGAGGTCGTTTTTTTTCATGGGTTTATATTTTTATGGGTTTATACATTTTACATTATTTGGCACCATTTGCTGTTAATATCTCAACAATTTTGATGTTTTTTCCATTCTCTGCGACTGATAAAGGGGTGTCGCCATAAACATTTTTGGCATTTACATCGGCACCATGCTCAATCAGAAAGTTAACCACTTCAATATTATTCTCACGTGCCGCAAAAATCAGGGGAGTGAAGCCTTGGAGTTCTCCCGAAATCGGTGCTTCATCAACATGGGCACCGTATGTGAGCAATAGTTCTGCCAGCTCCAGATCCTTTTCCGTAATTTCACGACCGTAAAGCAGCATGTGTACCATGCAGTTATAATAAGCACCTGTTCCATCTTCTTTTTTCACTTTCAGGTCAGCACCTTTATCTAATAAAAGGTTAAAAATTTCGCGTGAATTTCCGGCGGCTTCAATAATGGCGGCATTCCCGTCGTTCGACTGGATGTTAACATCGGTACCTTCCGAAATAAGCAGTTTTGCAGTCTCACGGTATGCTTCGCGCGAGCTATATGAACAAGCCCAAATGAGGGCGGTATAACCTCGGCTGTCCTGTTGGTTTATGTCAACACCTTCATTGAGCACTTTTTCAACTTCGTCAACTCCTTTGTAAAGTGTTGCGCTTATCAATGGAGTTTCGCTTGTATTTTGGGCAAATAGGTTTGATGTATATAGAAAACTGATAAGAATTACAAGTAGAATTGCGGTTCTTTCATTGAATATTTTCTTTTTCATGACAGGTGGTTTTAATGTTCAGGCATCATAGTTTTTTGATCCATGATGGTGTATCCTTCCGGTATAGAGAAACTGGCATCATCGGGCGTCCAATCCTTAATATCTGTAAGCTCCATGCTGGTATTCCCGGTAACATCCATATGGCTCACCATTTTAATCGGGAATGCATATTTTTCAGAATACCAAATGGTATATAATAGCTGATTGCTTTCGGTGTACAATTCTTTCTTAACGCAATCAATACCATTTATTACTTCACGGCCAACTTCTTTTTCAATACCACCCTGCTGTAACTGGTAATCGTAAGCTGAAACCGGGTCGTTGGCCATACTCATAATACTGGTAGAAATTGTTTTCATAGCCATTTTTTGCTGCGGCATTAGTATATATACTTCGCCAGTTTTGTTTAGCACAATTACAACACCTTCCTGCCCGTCTTCATTAAATTCGTACCGATACCTATTTTCATCATTGAATACTTTGAAATGTTTCTCTTTACCTGATAGTGTGTATTTCATGGTGGCCTGAAATTGGCCCAGTACATTTACTGATAGCGTGCATATTAGCAATGCAGTCATAATCGAATAATAAGTTTTCATTTTTTATTTGGGTTTTTAAGTTTAGATTTTAACAAATTCAACCCTGCGGTTATTGGCTTTTCCTTCGGGGGTGCTGTTTGTATCCATGGGTGTACTTTCACCAAAACCTTTGATACTTAAGCGGTCGGCAGAAATACCCAATTGTACCATGGTGTTTTTTACGGTTTGGGCGCGTTCTTCCGAAAGTTTCAAGTTACTGTTATCATCCCCGTCACTGTCGGTATGTCCTTCAATGCTGAACTTCAAATCAGGATGTTCCTGCATCATTTCTACCATTTCATTAATGATACCCATCGACTCGGGTTTTAAGGTGGCTTTGCCCACATCAAACCGAATTCCGTTAGCGACAATTTTACCATCTTGCATGAGCCGGTCGTAATATTTTACACCTCCTTCTGCGATTCTTATATTCTTCACGTAATACAAGTTATCATTCCGGCAATGATAGCTGTGAAATGAAAGCCCTTTTGGATCAAAGTCTAGTCGCGGTATGTTTATAAGTCTCGTTTCATCCATATATGCCTTTAACTTTCCGTTGGTATAGGCAACGGCCACATGTACCCACCTTCTTTTTTCCAGGTTCTTCTCATCGGGAAGCCTGCTGGACGATTGCCCGAATTCCATCTGGTGATAATTTGTTTTTAAATCTGTGTAGCCTGATTGGCTGTCTGATTTCTGATTTTTTCTATCATACAGATACGTGACAAAATTGTCGTTGCCACAATACAGATCAAATTCAATGGTAAATACTTCAGGAAGGTAGTCTTTTGAAGCATCCTTAAAATAAGGCATGATGATAGGCGCGCCATCTCTGAACATGATCACATTCTCACCACCAAATTCAGCAATTTCAACATTACCTCTCATTAAATCCCAGCGTGAAGGAAACTCACCGTTTTCTTCTCCGAGCAAGTCATCTTCAAAAATCACTTTGTCGCCGGGTACGAAATCATATTTCGACCAAACTAGTTGGGGGGCTTCATTTGTTTCTTGAGTTTGTTGTTCATTAGCAACGGGTGCTTCTTTTTCTGATGCAGGTTCTTTTGCTTCCTGTTCTGTCTTTTTCTGTTCGTCATCGTCTTTGGGTTCTTCAAAGGCTTTGTCAATACCTTCATCGATGGCTTTGTTGGTTTTCTGAACGCCCTTTTTATGGATTTTCTTTAACGGGTTGACCACCTGGCCGGGCGCACTAACACTAATTAGAAAAAGAAATGCGATTGAAAAAATGAATTTGGCTTTCATAGCAGTATATTTTGGGGTTCACGAAATTATAATCCAAATCAGGTCAATATATCCGGGGCAAACAAATATAATGAATTAAGTGGTAGATGTCAAGTAAATGAACTGAAAATGAAGAAAGTGGGATAAATTAGCTGGTGAAAAAGCCGGAAGATTATTCCAAAATGACTTTCATCTGATTTTCCATGTCAGGTTTGTTTTTGCCTATAAAAACATAGATCCTGTCTTTATGTGATGTAAATAATAAAACCTGTTCTTTTTTGTCTTTCAAAGAAAAACTGACTTCG
>PKSW01000168.1 GCA_002869465.1 Marinilabiliales bacterium | reverse complement strand
ATTCTGTGCTTTTGATTCGGCTATGCCACGTAAATAAGAGAGGTTGAATCCACCGTTCATGCCAAATTCTACTTTACCAGAATTTAGTTTGTCACCAAAAATAAGTGAGAGTAGCACCTGGCTGTGAGCCATGGATACTGTCATAATGATTATAAGCCCTGTTAAAATAAATCTACGCATGAGATCCTAATTTAAATAAATAAGAATTGCAAAAAAATTAAAGGTGCAAAGTTAAAAACAAAAGTAAGTAATTAGCATATATTATTTACTTACAAATGAGTATAATGACACATTTGATAATGCCCCCAAATAAAAAAAATCATATCATATACCAAAACTAAAAATATGTATACTAAACATTCAGTAATATATAAAAATGATCGCTTTTATTTAGTTCTCAACAGTTGCTGATTCCTGCAATAAAAAAAAGCCCCAAACGGGGCTTAATAATGGGTTTTAAATTTTATTTATCCAACTCTTTCTCTCGCTCTTCTTTGCCTTCTTCCTGGAATTTCCAGCCACCAATCATGGAAGAAGTTGTTCCGTTTCGTTCTATATAATCATGATAGAAAACAAGATATACATGTATCATTGAAAATAATATGAAGAACCACATGAGTATGTGATGGATTTCGCGAGTGAGAAAATCACCTCCTAAGAGTGCAGGTACCCAGGCAAATAATTGTGGAAACCAGGCAGGACTCATAGCAGCATAAATACCAAATCCAGTCAGCACTTGCAACAAGAATGCAATAAATGTAAGGAAATAGGTAAAACTTGCCAGTGCATTGTGTCCTAAATTCGGATTTTCTTCACATTTTACTTGTAAGATATCAACCCTTATAATTTGCCACATGTCCCTCCAGTGACGTTTTGTATAAGGAATAAAATTCTTCCAGTTGGCATAACGGTTTCCAACGAAACCCCAATAAATACGGATAATAAAATTAATAAGAAATACATATGCTGCAATAAAGTGCACAATACGCACAGTTCCAAACCAGTAGCTGAAGGAAGCTTCTGATGCACTTTGGATAGCAGGCGGATCACCAATGATATATCCGGTGATCGCGAGGATTACGATACTTAATGCATTTATCCAGTGATAAAAACGTACTGGCAATTGCCAGACGTATACCGGATGCATGAGCGATTTTGATATGTTAGAATTCATATCCATAACTAAAAGGTTTGAATTTGATGCACATAACTTCCTTTTTCATCGTATACATGCACGGCGCAAGCCAGGCATGGATCGAATGAGTGAATAGTGCGTATTAATTCGAGAGGCTGTTCAGGATCAGCAACAGGTGTTCCAATTAATGAAGCTTCATAAGCCGACATTTGTCCTTTGTCGTCTCGTGGTGATGCATTCCATGTGCTTGGAACGACAAGTTGGTAATTATCTATTTTCTTGTTCTTGATAACGATCCAGTGTGCCAATGCACCTCTTGGGGCTTCAGTCATTCCCACCCCTTTAGCTTCTGCCGGCCAGTCTTCAGGTTTCCACATATAATCTGTATGCAATCTTGAATCGCCATTTTTAATATTACTAATCAGCGAATCAAAGAATTCCTGTGCCCAATTGCTTACAAGAACTGTTTCTAGACCTCGTGCTGCGGTTCGTCCGAGTGTCGAGAAGAGCGCTTCAACAGGTACATTGAGCGTGCTTAATGCCCATTCAACGACCTCTTTGTAATCTTCTCGACCTGATGCATAACCTACCAGCATGCGAGAGAGTGGACCAACTTCCATTGGATTCCCTTGCCAGCGTGGTGTTTTCAACCAGCTATACTTATCTTCAACATTTAGTTGATCATAAGGAGGTTTGGGGCCTGTATAGTTCAATTTTGTTTCACCATCCCAGGGGTGAAGCCCAGCTTCATTGCCTGCCTTGTAATCATAATATGAATGTGCAATATATTCCTTAATCTGTTCAGGATCTTTGGTATTCACCTCGTGCACCATACTCAGGTCGCGACCCATGATAATTCCTCTTGGAAATTTGAAACTGGAAACATCATTATATCCATTGGTAGGTAGGTCTCCATAAACAAGATAATTTTCCAATCCTCCTCCAATAGCACCCCAATCTTTATAAAAACCAGCGATGGCCATTAGATCAGGAATGTATACCTGGTCGATAAAGGTTTTTGCATCATCAAGCAATTGCTTTACATAAGCAAGCCTCTCTGAATTCAGTGCATTTACTTCATCAAGATTGATCGATGCCGGCACACCACCAACGAGATAATTTGGATGAGGATTTTTACCACCGAAAATAGTATGAACTTTAACGATCTCCTTTTGCCATTCAAGTGCTTCCAGATAGTGAGCAACAGCCATTAAATTGGCTTCTGCAGGAAGCTTGTATGCCGGATGTCCCCAATAACCATTTGCAAAAATGCCAAGCTGTCCGCTTTCAACAAATTTCTTAATTCTTTTTTGCACGTCTGAGAAATACCCCGGAGAACTATTAGGCCATTTTGAAATGCTTTGTGCCAGTGCAGAAGTTGCTTTTGGATCAGCACTTAATGCGGACACAACATCCACCCAGTCGAGTGCATGCAAATGATAAAAATGTACAACATGATCCTGCATCATTTGAGCACAAAACATTAAGTTTCTTATCAATTCAGCATTGGGAGGAATAACTATTCCCAATGCATCCTCAACTGTTCTGACGGAAGCCAACGCATGAACGGTTGTACATACACCGCAAACCCTTTCAGTGAAAGCCCAGGCATCACGAGGGTCACGTCCTTTCAAGATGATTTCAAGGCCCCGAACCATTGTTCCGGAACTGTAAGCATCCGTAATTACTCCATCTTTTACTTCTATTTCTACCCGAAGATGTCCTTCAATTCGTGTTATCGGGTCTACTACTATTCTTTTTTCCATAACTTACCTCCTTTTTATGATTCGTTTTCTTCAGGTTCACATTCGCCTTCCTGTATCAACTTGCGTTTTCTGATATTTGTTGAAATTGCATGAGCTGCCAATCCAACGCCAGTTGCTATTCCAAGTCCAAGTCCCACCTTATCAGCATTTGATTCTATGCCAAAGCCAGGGAAATTAGGAAGAT
>PKSW01000245.1 GCA_002869465.1 Marinilabiliales bacterium | reverse complement strand
TACCTCTTGTCAACTCTAATGTCAAGCTGATTAAATGAAGAAAGGCGGAGCGAATTCACTTGATCGTTATCAACAAAAGCACGTCCTCTGGTATCCCAGGCTGAAACGATAGAAGAAGTTTCGAGATCGTAAGGCGTATAGGGCAGCCCTCCTGCATATCTGAATTTTGCACCTGCAGTCCAGTTTCTATTAAAATTATAAGATCCGGTAACAATAAAAACATACTGATTATCCCAGCTGGCCGGCACATATTCATTGTATTTATCTTTTACAAGGGTTCTGAAAAGCGTTAATGATGCGATTAAGCTCAATTTATTTCCAATCCTGGTGCGATTCGAGAGTTCAATACCATATGCTTTCCCCTGACCAATCGACAATACGGGTTCATCACCGAAAACTCCATAATCGCCTCCTTTGGTTGCAAGGCTTAATGAATCAATCATAGAAAAAGGATAATTGTCATAAAACTTTCCGAACCCTTCCAAAGTAAATACCACACCTTCATTTAAACTATATTCAATACCGCCTATAATTTGATCACTTTTTATGTAGCTAATGCCATTTTCTTTATTTATCAGGTTTCCGTTGTTGTCTTTATAACCCAGTGCCGTATAGGGAGGCATTTGATAATACCTGCCAATGCTTCCTGATAATGCAAACCTGGGTAAGACACTATAACGGAATGATATACGCGGTGACAACTGGTCCAAAGGGTTTTGCATTTCTGTATCATACGTATTTGCATCCATTCTGATCCCAATTACTGTATTTAACCTGTTATTAAAAAATGCTTTTGTCATTGCGAAGGACGCTCCCCATTTGAAAAAATTAATATCCGTTTGATATAAAATAGGGACTCTCTCGCCTTCAAAGTAAATGATATTTGAAGTCTGATTGTTGTATTTCACATATTCTGCGTTGGCCGACCCGGTGAGTTGAAATCCATTAAAAATACTTGTAAATTCATACCTTAATTTATTTTCAATTTCCTGTGAGATATAGTTAAATATTTTAGCCGAATCTTCATTATTGTCTGGATATTTATAGGATTCGTAGTTGAGCATATTACGGCTTAAAACAACTGTATGAACACTTCTTTTGGCGAAATGTTTATATACACCACCGATGGTATAAGTCCACTGGTTATTTACGGGAATAAAGCTAAGTATGTAATCTTGTTCTGCATCTGGATTTTCTATTCCGGTATTCAATGCAAACTGGTCCAGCGCACCGAGGCTGATAATTTTAAATTCATTCTTCGTATTGATCTTATATCGCCATTTTATCTGGTAATCTGTAAAAGTGGGTAAAAATGGCAATCCCAATGCACTGAATAGGAACTGAAGGTAGGATCGGCGGATTGAAAAAACATAGTCACTTTTTTCGCCAATCCTTCCATCTCCTGAAAAAGCAATTTCAGACGCTCCAAGTGAAAAACGCCATTTTGGTTTCACAGGATTTCCATCTTTTAGTTTGAACTGAAATACTGAACTAAGCGCATTTCCACGGTCAGCAGGAAAGGCTCCAGAATAAAAATCAACATTACTTATTTGATCCGCATTGATAATGCCATTTGAACCACCTGAAGCGCCTTGCGTTTGAAAGTGATTGATATTGGGTACTTGCAGTTCTTCCAGGTAATAAACATTTTCTGCAGGCCCACCACCTCTGATTAGAATATCGTTTCTGAAGGCCGGTGTTGCAGAAACTCCTGGAAAAGACTGAATTACTTTGGAGATATCCCTGTTCGATCCGGGATTGGTTTCAATTTCTGCCAGTCCAATCTTTTGCATTGACATAGGGGCGTCATTGGGACGCTCGAAGGGAGAGACTTTAATTACGACTTCTTCAAGTTTAGTTGATGTGGGCGTCATTTTCAATTCTATATAGGATGTTCCAGAATTGGTTATAAGTATATCATCAGAAAGGAGACTGCTATATCCAACAAACGAAGCTCTCAGATTTACAAAACCCGGTTCCAGACCTGTAAAAATAAATTTACCATCAAAATCTGTGGAACTGCCGATGTTTGTTCCGTCGATAATCACGTTTACAAACGGCAAGGGTTCATTGTTTGATACGTCAGTGATACGCCCTTCTATTTTTCCGCTTTGCGCGTAAATGCTTACTGAAAATATCAATACTGCTATGGCTAAAACTATTTTTCTCACGTTTCTTCTTATTTGGTTATTGTAACAGTAATTTCATTTGCTATTTCAAGCGCAGTTGTAAAATTGCTTACATCAGTATATAATTTTCCATCCTTTCCTGAATAATGTCCGTGTCCTATGGGTTTCAGTCTAATTTTATCCGTTGTGCCTGTGGAGTCGATTTCACCAGCATAAATAATGGACGGCTGCGATGATGTTTTATAATCCTTATCATTAGGATATTTAGTGTTTGTCCAATATTCATTCCAGTCCCACGTCTGATTTATCTCCAATAAAATGTTGAATGAAACAGGTAAGTCATCTGACGTAGATGTTCTCAGCACGAAACTGCCTTTTGGTGTTGCACTGCTAATGGCGTCGGGGACTGGGTTTTCGGGCGTTGGAATCAACAGGCTATCCCGGCTGATCACATTTCTTTTGTGCGACCAGTAGGGCAGGGCCGCAGGACGAAGCGTTTCTCCTTTTTCATTCTTCCATGACCATTCGCCGGCATCTGCATAAGCAAATACACCTTTAGAAATATATTCAGTCACAAATAAAGTCTCAAGGTAGGATCCATCTTCATCTTCAATCCAAATAGCAAAAGTTGGATGGTTATGGCTCTTTCCCTTTAAAAAGTTTAGCTCAATTTTCATCTGCCCCTGATCGTAATTAATATAAAGGGTATCGATTTGTTGAAGTTCATTATTTTTTTTTGACTGCGCTACCGCATCCGAAAAGAATAGAATTGCTACGATCAACAGAAAGATGTTGGGGAATATCTTAAAATCATGTTTTTTCATCAGAGTAAGTATTGGGTTATAAACTACTTAAGTGTTGATAAAATTAATAATCAAATTAAACATTTGTTTGATTGAGTTTTGTTAATTCAATAATTTTTTCAGGGTCGGTTATGGCCTGAAAATTTTTGGGTAATGTC
>PKSW01000132.1 GCA_002869465.1 Marinilabiliales bacterium | reverse complement strand
GATTGTTTTCATTGTCACGGGGGATTCGGTAACCCGCTATTTACTACAAATCTATTTTATAACAACGGCAAGGATACGGTTTTCACGGATCCGATGGATCGTTTTTATATAACTGGTGATCCGATGGATAAAGGCGCCTATAAAGCAACAACTTTAAGAAATATCGAAGTGCAGGGACCCTATATGCACGATGGCCGGTTTGAAAGCCTTGAACAGGTGATAGACTTTTATTCGCAAGGGGTTCAGTTAACTCCATATGTTGATCCGCTGATGCACCATGTGAATAGTGGTGGTGTTCAATTGACCGCTTCTGAAAAAGAAGATCTTCTTAATTTTATCAAAACCCTGCGGGATGACGAATTTATGACCAACCCTGAGTTGGGCAAGCCCGATGAATTTCCGGATGAGAAATAGCTTTTTAGCTAATGATATTCATATATCTGTATCGAGAGATCATCAACCATGAAAGTTGCCCCGGCTACATTCCAGATATAGAATTTAATCTTTTCCATTTCTTGTGTGATCTCTGGTAGTTTGAAGCCAATATGTTCCTTTTTCCATTCATAAGTTACCTCATCTGGCAGTTTTTTTACTTTAAATTTCTTGTAAAAAATGGTTTTTCCATCCCTGCCCGATATATCCACAATGAACAACGCATCTCCTGCAGCATTTGCTTCATTTTGCATGATCATCGCATCAAAAATCACATATAGGTTGTTCCTGGAAATTAATTTTTCAGGAATTTTATAAGTGTAAGAAGGGCTGTAAATTTTGATTCTGTCCAATGGTGAAGCGTAAGCTCCGGAATAAGATTCCTTATCAGACTTCTCAGGATTTGACCAGTTTATATAACTTGATTCCACATCGTTGAAAGTTTCAAACAATGGCTTCTCATCAAGTTTGCCGTAATAGGATTCATCTCCTGCAGCAATAATGCCTGCATAAGTATCTGACGATTTTATAAATACCTTCCAGTAAGCTTCTTTGTTCATCGAATCAGGATGTATTATGCCTTTGGCATATTGGATTGTTTGAATCAGGTTGAGTGAAATAGAAAATCCGGTAAAGACAATTACCGAAATCCAAAGCCATTTTTTTTGAATTTTCGTAATAAAGAGCACAATGATCAGAAAAAAGAGACTATAATAATCGATCATCGGACGCATACCGAAACTGTCGCCGTAGAACCAATTCCACCAGGAAGAAAAGAAATAAAGAAGTATAATAAAAAACCCCAGGAAACTATAAAATTCAAAACTTGACCTTTTGTAAAGTTTAATCATTCCGGGTATCAGCAACAACATAAAAGGGGTATAAACAAACCAGCCTTTTCGATAACTGATCAAAAAGTTCAATATTTCAGGTCGTGTAAAATAAAATCCTTCATGCTCATAGCCATAGAAAATCAGGTGTCCTGTCTGTAAATAATTAATGATCAACTGGGGTGAAATGCCCATGATAAAAACCAGAACAACGATAAAAATATCACCTGTTCGCAGCTTTTCTTTAATAAGATTTGTAAAGTTGCCGGCAGAAGCAGCCAGAAACGGGGTCGCGAGTAAGATCAGGATATTAACAGGTCTTACAAGTATGATGAATGCAAACAGGAGTGAAGAAATATAAAGTGCCCGACGGTCATATGCCATAAAATTCTTCTTTATATAGAATAGAAACACAGAGATCAGGCTGAATGAATACACATGCGAAGCCGCCGGTGCAACGAGCGTGTAGTAGAACAGGTTGGTTGCAATAAAAGCCGTAATGATGAATAGCCAGGCCATGTGGTTTTTTACTTTATAAAGAGCTGCAAACCTTGTAAAGTAAAGCATCCCGATAAATGCCCAAATCAGGGTAGAACAGGCAATAGCATATTGAAAAAGTACATTATATCCATCCGCCTCCAGCCCGAAGATCATGGATAAAATATATGCCAAAAGAAAGAAAGGAAGCTGAAGCAGGGCGGTTCCGGTAGTGAATTTATTGATCAGTATGCCATCATGCGCATGAAAATAGTGACCCATATAATCAGGCGCTCTTCTTGATTTTTCAAATTCAAAAACGGGTGTAAAATCAACGGATTTATACACAATGAGAGCGGGCAAATAAGCATACAGTCCGCTTCCGTCACCATCAATAATTACCTTACGATAATTGTTAGGACCAATAAAATTAGTAATGGTAAACGATACAATTAATACGAATACCAGTAATCCGCCAAAGACTTTATTCTTATTCAAAATGCAGGATCAAAAATGCGACAAAATTTTGTTAAAAATAAGCAAATGCCCATTAGTTTCATACTTTTGCAGAGCAATCCAAAAAATCATCCAAATGACAAAGAAATTCGATCCGGCAACAGCCATCCAGAACCTGAAACAATTCGGAGAGTTCGGTGATGTGAACCCCTCTATCACCGATTCTGCAACTTATACATTCATGTCAGAAAACACCATGATTGACGCTTTCCACGGTGAAGCGCAGGGGTGTTTTTTATATTCACGTCACTGGAATCCGTCCAATAAATATCTGGCTGATGCGCTGGCTGCCATGGAAGGAACTGAATCAGCATGGGTAACTGCATCGGGTATGGCAGCTATCACCACTGCTATTCTGCAACTTTGTAATTCAGGCGATCATATTGTTACGAGTGTAACTACTTACGGAGGCACTTTTGCTTTTTTAAAGAATTATCTTCAAAAATTTAATATCGGTGTTACATTCGTTAATATAACCGATCACGAAAGTGTAAAAAATGCCATACAGCCAAATACAAAATTGTTATATACAGAAAGCATGACGAACCCCATGTTGCAGATTTCCGATCTTCCGGAACTGTCAAAAATAACACGGAGCCGTGGAATACAACTGGTAGTTGACAATACGTTTACCCCCATGATCATCAGCCCGTTTATATTGGGTGCAGATATCGTAGTTTACAGCATGACTAAATTTATCAATGGAAAGAATGATTGTGTAGCCGGAGCTATTTGTGCTTCCAATGATTTTATTAATGCGATTAGTGATGTGAACTCTGGTACTGCCATGCTGCTTGGACCTGTGCTGGATCCGTTGAGGTCATCAAGTATTTTGAAAAACCTGGG
>PKSW01000412.1 GCA_002869465.1 Marinilabiliales bacterium | reverse complement strand
GCCTTCATTTTTGCATCATTGAACTCATGATCTATAAAGCTTGGTATATTAGAAGCTGGTTCTAATGAGCTAAATACATAAGTTTGCGTATAAGTGCCAACCCCTATTTGATTATTGACATCACCACAATAAGCTTCGTACCAAGGTTCTCCTGGATGGATATCAAATCCAGCACCAAATCCAGTAAATAATGCATCCCAATACGATTCACCATTGTTTGGATTGGGAGGGTTTTGACCTGACCATCCATTGGTGCGAAGCTGCATTGTTACCGTTGCAGGCAAATTCATCCATGGAGGATACACAAAATCAGCGCCATTTACAATACAGTTTCCAATTACAAAGTCAACAATACCGTCAATGCCAATATCAAAATGAGGACCTTCAGCCTCTTCAAAAACATCATTCCATACCCACTCGTCCATATAAATGAATGGGAATAAATCACCCTGCTTGAGCATGACTTTAAGTGTGGCTCTGTACCAATCCGTTTTATCAAGGTAATCAGTATAAGGTACACATAATGGCGCACCTTCACCCCAACCGCTTTCATCGTTGGCATTTGTGTATGGAGAATCACCGTGTTCTTCCCAATAACCATTAGGATCATCAGGACCATCACCCACCCACTTATAGACAGATATCTCCATAATAGCAGGTACATCTATACTTGGGAAGTGCAGTTGATTTGCATAGTCAGATGATGCATAGGCTGAAGGATCTTTTAAACAAACATCTCCAAAGAAACAAATTTCTCTGATTTCTGCCTCGTGAACATAAAGCCAGAAGAATCCGAAATATTCATACCATGCATCTTCATAGCATACCACATCAATATCGACTTGATATTTCATAAATTCACAAATCTGGAAATCAAGATCCAGCATTCTATCAGGATATTCAAGCCATCCTTGCGCAGGTGAACCAGCAGCTGGTGCAGCATAGATTATCACGCCTGCATCGTTTTTAACAACAAAATGCGTTACAGTAAACATATTGCAACATTGTTGACCTGGCACACAACCTACTAAATCCAATTTAATAGCCTGTGTATATAAATTGTCATCACCGGGTAAGGTGAATAAGTCAACAGTTCCGTTAAAAGCCTCTGCACCACTAGCATCCATAATAATAATATCAGCAGTAACAGGCTCTGTGTCTGAGCATTCGGGCAAGCCAAAAGGGAAATCATCCCTGTTCGCTTCCGGAATTATTTTATTGACATTGAAGCTTACTTCTGCAGTTACCTTTTGATCAGGCTGAACATTGGAGGTCTCATTCTTCTTACAGCTGACAAAAACAGCTGCGATCATAAATAAAATTAATAATTTTTTCATATTTTTTATTCTTCTCCAGCCCAAGTTACTTCACCGACCTCACGGTAAACTTGACAGTCAATAATATAATTAGTAACCCAATCAATTGACCCCCATTCAGCACACATATCTGTCAGTCCAGTTGGAGAGACTAATAATTCAAATACTCCATCTGATCCGCCTATGCCGTTTGTGTAATCACACTGATCGTTAAGAACAAATGAAGGAGAGCCATATACTCTATAGCAGAAATCACCATTTCCATCAGGCAACCATACATGCCAGTAGTATCTATAAGTGTCAACTTCATCTAAATAATTTGCAAAAGGAACACATAATGGTCCGTTTATTAATAATCCATCTGTCCAATTGTAATTGGTGTATATAGGCATTCCAGTAGCATCTTGCAATCCTTCAACTGGAACCCAGGTTACTCCGTCATTAGCTAATTTTTCGGCAGTAACTCCAAAAATACCGACCATATCAAATGCCGGAGTATAATATGGTGCCCAATTAGTGCCTTCTGGGAATGAAAATTCGCAAACGTCAACAAAGAAACAAACTTCACACATTACAACTTCGTGAACATTAAACCACACAAAACCAAACTCCAGGTACCATGCTTCTTCGTAGCAAAGCACATCAATATCGACTTGATATTTCATAAATTCACAAATTTCGAAATCAAGATTTAGCATTCTATCAGGATAGTCAAGAAATCCTTGTGCATTTGAACCTTCGGCTGGTGCAGCATAAATTATATTGCCTGCAGCATCCATTACATAAAACTCTGTTACATAAAACATATTGCAGCATGGATCAGGAATTTCTGGGTCACAACCTTCTAACATAAGTTTGATAGCTTGCGTGTACAAATTGGGATCATTCGGTAGCATATATAAGCCAACGGTTCCATTAAATACTTCGGCACCTGCAGCGTCCTGGATAACAATATTTGCAGTTATTGGATCTGCATCAGAACATTCAGGTAAACCAAATGGAAAATCGTCCCTGGTTGCTTCAGGGATAATCTTATTGACATTGAAAGTTACTTCTGCATAATTCTGTTCTGGTTGAACAGGATTAGTAGTAGTTTCAGTTTTTTTACAGCTAAAAACAACAGCTGCAATCATTAATAATAAAATTACTTTTTTCATAGTTAATATTTTTATTTAAAATTTAATTTTTTTGGCTTGGCTGGTTGTTCTCATATTCCACTGTTTCTCATAGGCAGTAATTTTTGGTTATACTTAAATTGATATATCTTAATAATTTACATACAATATCAACTTAAAGCAGTGAGCTTTAAAGCCTGGCGTGTTTGTCCATAAAAGGTGATAAGTGCTTGTTATGCGTTGGTCACATAATCTGGGTTCATACGGTACGTTAACAAGGTGTCATTGCAGACACATAGTTAACCAGAAGTCATAATTGTGAAATACTTGTAAAAACGCAACCAAAGGAGTCAATCCCTGATTTGTTTTTCCAGAAATGAGACAATTTCCCTAAAAATTGTTTTGGCTTGGCTTGTTGGCAGTATAATTGGTTTCAGGTTACCTTGAGATAAGGTATGCTTGTAACAAAATCGAGTACGAATATATATCAATAAAAAACTAAAAGCAAGGATTTTAGAAAAAAAATTAACAAATATTTAACAAATGTAATAGGCAACATATCGCATATATGCTGTGTTTTTAGATGTTATAAAGTGGTTTGATAAATTATTTGTATAGCTTACAAATAAGGGTGCTAAATAAAAAAAGCCGGACAATTGTCCGGCTTTTCTG
>PKSW01000319.1 GCA_002869465.1 Marinilabiliales bacterium | reverse complement strand
TCTTCACGGGTATGGATCACCTGCTCGATAAATGTGCCGCCCACAGTTCCCTTCCCGAATGCAATGATGTTGAGCGTTTTATGTGCGCCAAATACTTGATTATGAACTACATTAGCTGCTTTCTTCAGATCGTTATTTGACACTACAAGTGAGATTTGTTCGCCATTAATTGAATTATTGATGAGATACATCCATATCTTATTTTTACGCAAACCTGCAATAGCTTTTTCCAACGCGTAATTATGCCTTCCGATGATGGCAATGATGGAAAGATCGGAGTTGACACCAATTTGAGAGATATCATTTCGATCAATTTCCCTTGCAAACTCCTGTTCAAGAATTGTTCTTGCTTTCTCAGCATCATGCTGATTTACTATAAACCCAATTCCCCGTTCAGACGAAGCCTGTGAGATCATCCTGACGCTGATATTATTGACGCTGAGCGCATTGAAAATCCGGGCGTCAATACCCACCTTTCCCAGCAATCCGCGTCCTTCGATGCTAATCAGGGATACATCTTCGATGATGGACACCGCTTTGATTCCTTTGCCTGCACCTTCCGCATTGATGGTTGTCCCTTCTAAATCAGGTTTGAACGTATTTAGGATTTTAATTGGAATATGTTTGTCAATAAGCGGAAGTATGGTTTTAGCATGCAAAATATTTGCCCCGAAATTGGCGAGCTCGTTTGCCTCACGGTAGGTGAGGGCTGTTAGCTTGTTCGCATTATTTACCAAAGAAGGATTGGCTGTATAGATGCCATCAATATTCGTCCAGTTTTGCACTTCTTCGGCATTGCAAAAATTGGCCAGTAACGTTGCTGTATAATTGCTGCCATTTCTACCCAGAGTGGTCGTATTTCCTTTCATATCAGAGGCAATAAAACCTGTAATAACAGGAACCGTGCCTGCAGGGAGTTGGTCAAAGAACTGCCTTACCAAGGGCTCGGTTTCATCATACAACACTTGGAAACTACCATTTAAACCTGTCTTGATTAAATCCCTTGAATCGACAAAAACAGTATGTAAGCCTCTTTTTTTCAGTAAATAAACAATGGTTTTAGCACTGATCAATTCGCCAATAGACAGCACTTTATCTTTAAGAGATTCGCTGTATTCACCAATTAGGTTGATCGCCTGCAGCAATTCATTCAGTGTTTGATATTCAGTATTAAAATCTAAATCCCTTGCTGACGTTTTTTGGTAATCGAAAAAGTCATCTAAGTTATTTTCCACATAATTCCCGGAAGCAGCCTGATCCAACATTGTCAAAAGAACATCAGTGCTGTTTCCCCTTGCGGAAACGACAACCGCTATTTGCTCTTTAGCAGCTTTTGCAATAATTGCTAAACTATTTTGTAAACCTTCGCCGTTGGCAAGGGATGAACCTCCGAATTTTAATATTTTCATTTTTAGATTTTTAAATACTTTGATATTACATCTCCAATTTTTTTCCCTTCTATGAGGAATCCATCGTGGCCATATTCCGATTTCAATTCAATATATTCAGCATTGGGAATATGTCGGGCCATCAACTTTTGTTCTTCTGTCGGCACGAGCCTGTCGGTAGCAATTCCAATTACTTGTGTGGGTATTTTGATGCTTTCCAGTGCCTTCGCCAATCCACCCCTATTCCTGCCAACATCATGGGTATCCAAACATTTCGATAAATACCAATAACAATGAGCATGGAAACGCTTCACCAGTTTTTCACCCTGATACCTTATATACGAAGCGGCACTGAAATCATCTAATCTGCCATCGTCATCTGTTTGCAGCTTTTTATAAGCTTCATAGGTCCTGTATGTGAGCAAGCCGATTCCCCTTGCCGCTTTCATCCCCGCCTGGCCTGCTTTTTCATCATTATGATAAAATGATGGATCTGCAGTAAGTGACAGGCGCTGGCTTTCATGAATGGCAATGCTCCATGCTGTTTCTTTGGCTGAAGTGGTTACAAGTGTTAGATGATCGATTTGGCCTTTAAATAAAAACGCAAACTCCAGTACCTGGAATCCACCAAAAGATCCGCCAATCAACATTTTTACTTTCTGAACGTTGAGTGATTCTGCTAAAAGTAACTGTGCTTTTACCACGTCCCGGACCGTAAATACAGGAAATTGAAGACCGTATGGTTTGCCAGTTTCGGGGTTAATACTTCTTGGTCCGGTACTACCATAAAATGAACCCAGTACATTGCAGCAAATTATAAAATGTTCGTCGGGATTAATGGCCTTTTCTTTGCCCACCAGTTCCGGCCACCAGTCAACCACGTTAGAATTGGCTGTTAGTGCATGAAATACCCAAATCACATTGTCTTGTTTCTCATTGAGCTTGCCATAAGTATGATAGGCAATTTCAAGATCAGGGAGTACTGCCCCCGAATCGAGTTGAAATCCCGCCGGGGGTCTATAAATTTGTAACTGACTCATAATTTACTTTTAGTTAGTGCCTGCTCAACATCCGCAATGATATCATCAATATGTTCCAAACCTACCGAAAACCTGAGGAGTCCGGGTATAATTCCAACTTCTTCCTGTTGTGCTGAACTCAATTTTGAGTGGGTAGTTGAAGCGGGATGTGTGGCAATACTCCTGGTATCACCCAGATTAGCCGTCAGAGAATGTAACTCCAACGAATTCAAAAATTTTCTTCCTCTTTCAACACCTCCTTTAATGATGCAACTAACCAGTCCTCCTCCCTTATTCATTTGTCGTTTTGCCAGTTCATATTGCTCAAATGATGGCAGGAATGGATACCTTACTTGTTCAATTTCAGGATGCGACTCCAGATATGTTGCCAGCGCCAGCGCATTATCGCAATGCCGATCCATTCTTACAGCCAGGGTTTCAAGACTCTTGGAGAGCATCCAGGAATTAAAAGGCGACAATGTCGGACCGGATTTCTGGATAAATGAATGGCATTTTTCAATGATTTTTTTAGATGAAAGAATAGCGCCTCCCATAACGCGCCCTTGTCCATCAAGGAATTTGGTTGCCGAATGAACTACAATATCAGCTCCCAAAGAAACAGGTTGCTGCAGGTAAGGTGTGGCAAAGCAATTGTCAACTACCAGCAGCGCATCATTTTGATGACAGAGGTTGGCAAGCCATTGCATGTCAATCAGATCCAGCGTTGGATTGGCTGGGGATTCTAAAAAAACCAGCTTCGTATGTTGCTTGAATGCTTTGTTCCATGCAGCTTCATCTTTAATATTCACAAAACTATATTCAATACCCCAATCTGGTAATATATTTTCAATTACATGGTGCGAACTACCAAAAATGGATTTGGAAGCGATGATATGATCTCCCGATTTTAAAAGCGCAGCAAATGTTGAGAATATGGCAGACATGCCACTTGCTGTGGCAATGCCGGCCTCAGCACCTTCCAGCAATGCCAGTTTGATGGCAAAATCATCCGAATTGGGATTGGAAACTCGTGAATACATATAACCGTCAGAAACACCCGAGAACAAAGCAGCTCCTTCTTCTGCGCTTTGAAAGGCATAACTGGATGTGAGGTATAAAGGAATGGAATGCTCCTGATACTGGCTTTTTTCTAATTGTGTGCGTATGGCAATTGTTTCAAATTTTCTTTTCATATCTTTTTACATAAGTCCTTTTCATTATAATACTGGGAAAGCCTGGAAAAGGAAAAGCCTCTTTCGATAAATCAAAAGAGGCCTTATATTTTTGAAATTAAAATATGCTGCTCTGTTAATCTATCTTTCTTCATCATAAAATGAAGCAGGAATTAGCACCTTCTGACGATTATGTCATGGGTTGCTAAGGTTTCACGGGGCCTTACCCTCCACCTTTCTCGATAAATATATGGGATGAACGAACTGCAAACCTAAGGATTTTTTTTAAATACATCGATTTGACAGATATTAATAGCTACATTTCTTCACTTTAAAAATAATTTAGCAAATACAGCGTTTTATAAGCACAACTAAAATTGAACACTATGAAAACATTAAAAAGAACAACCGCCATATTCTTGATAGGGATTTTGGTTCTAACGACCACTTTATCAGGTTGTAAGAAGGAAGATAATGAGCCGGCACCGCAGTTGCCACCGGAATCATCTTTTGTAATGAGTTTTGATGATTTTTCCAATGCTGACGATACACTCAGTTCACGTGATGTAAACAGCTATCACAATTGGGGTCATTCCTATGTAACAGTGCAAGTTTGGAATACAATTATAACAGTTGGCTTGGCAGTTCCAGTAGCATCCTTCGTGGAATCATTTAACCATGAAGCGGTTTACCATCCGGATGCAGAAAATTGGACCTGGTCATATAATGTGGTTCAGGCCGGACATACCTATGAAGCCGAACTCACGGGTTACTTGGAAGCTGATTCAGTTGCTTGGGAAATGCGTGTTACCAAGAGCAATGAATTCGCAGACTTCCTATGGTATTGGGGAAAATCACATGTCAACCGGACAGGGGGCTATTGGATTTTGATGGAAAAACCCGCCCAGCCTAACCAAATGTTACAAATTGATTGGAACCAGGATTTTAATGGGGTTGCCAATTTGAAATACACCAATATTATCCCCAATGATCCCGAAAACGGTGGTTATATTTATTATGGAACAACTTTGAGTCCGTTCGACAGATATTATAACATTTATAACAAAGGCCAGGACAATCTGACTGAAATAGAATGGAATCATACAAACCTGGATGGCCGTGTTAAAAACCCGATACACTATCAGGATAACAACTGGCATTGCTGGGGTGTTGACCTGCAGGATATGGTTTGTCCTTAGTTTCTAAAGAACTAAAAATAATAGAGAGCCCATGGGGCTCTTTTTTTATTTCCAATAATTAGTAAATTGCGCCTTTTTCAGCGAGGAATATGAAAATTGGAGTAACAGGTGCAAGTGGTCATATTGGTGCAAATCTTACGAGACTTTTATTGGAAAAGAACTATTCGGTAAGGGTGCTGGAATATATTGACAACCGTGCTATCGAAGGACTAGATGTGGAAAGGGTGAAAGGGAGCCTCGATGATCAAAAAAGCCTTGAAACTTTTTGCCAGGATTTGGATGTCGTTTTTCACCTGGCAGCTCGAATCTCAATTGGAGCCAATTCATTTGAAACGCTTCATAAAGTGAATGTTGAAGGTACCATGAACCTTGTAAGGGCTTGTAAAAATGCAGGCGTGAAAAAGATCATCTATTTCAGTTCCATCCATGCTTTAAATCACCATCCACTTGATCAGCCATTGGATGAATCGAGGCCATTGGTTAGTAGTTCTCAGCAGGCATATGAACGAACAAAATCAATGAGTGAATCCTGGATTTTAGAACAAAAAACCGACCATTTTGAAGTGGTTGTGCTTAATCCAACCGCTGTAGTGGGTCCCATCGACCACAAACCCTCGTTAATGGGAGAATTGCTTTTAAGAATGTACCGGGGAAAAATCCCGGGTCTTATTCCGGGTGGTTATAATTGGGTGGATGTTCGCGATGTAGCTGAAGCTGCGGCTAATGCCATTGATCGTGGTAAAAGTGGTGAACACTATATCTTATCAGGGAAATGGTATAGTTTAAAAGAATATGCGGAAACCTTGCAAAAAGTTTGTGGGAAAAAAATAAAGAAAGTAGTACTTCCTTTCTGGATGGCACGCATAGGGGTTCCCTTTATTCAAATCTGGTCAAAGCTTACCAATCAACAGCCCTTATACACGAAAGAATCACTGGATATTGTCAGGGAGGGAAATAAAAATATCCTCAATGAAAAAGCACGAAAGGAATTGGGTTTTAATCCGCGTCCGCTTTCAGAGTCGTTGAAAGACTCATTTACATGGTTTAAAGAAAACAATTATTTTTAGGCATGATTTCCGAAGCAACTTTTTTTACTTTACTATATATCTGGATGGGGCTTGCTATAGTGACCTTCCCCGTTTTATTAAGAGTAACAGCACCTTATGGAAGGCACACGACCAACACATGGGGGCCAACCATCAATAATAGATTAGGCTGGTTCATCATGGAAGTGCCCGTTATCATCATGTTTAGCTGGTTATTATTTGCTGGCCCCAATCATATTTCCATCCCGGTATATATATTTTACGGAACATTCATGGTCCACTACGTGAACCGTGTGTTTATATTTCCGTTCAGGATAAAAAGTAATGGAAAGCGCATGCCCGTTGCGGTGGTGGCGCTCGCATTTTTCTTCAATATTTGTAATGGTTTCTTTAACGGATATTGGTTTGGCTACCTTTCTCCTGAATATACCATAGATTGGTTAAAAGACCCCAGGTTTATCATCGGTATTTTGTTGTTTCTAACAGGAATGATCATTAATATGTCGTCCGATCAGAAATTACTAAACCTCAGAAAAGGCGGGAAAAAAGGGTATTACATTCCAAAAGGCGGTTTGTTCAGATATGTTTCTTCTCCTAATTTATTTGGTGAGATCATTGAATGGCTGGGCTGGGCCATGATGAGTTGGTGCTTGCCAAGCTTCTCATTTGCGTTATGGACCATGGCCAATTTGTTGCCAAGGGCATTGGATCATCACCGCTGGTATAAGCGTCGGTTCCCAGAGTATCCTAAAGAACGAAAAGCAGTTATCCCGTTTATTCTGTAATAATTTGTACCATGTATGATATACTGATTTATTCATTGGGTTGATACATGCCAGCCTTTTCCCTAATTTTGCATTCCAATTCATTTTGAATGACGTCAAATCCCGGATTATTATTATCTCAAATAAACTCACCTGAAGATATTAAAAAACTTCAGCCGGGTCAATTATTACAACTTGCCAGCGAACTCAGGGAGTTTATATTGGATATCACTTCAGTACATCCCGGGCATCTGGGCGCCAGTCTGGGTGTTATTGAATTGACTATAACCCTGCATTATATCTATAACACACCTTATGATAAGTTGATTTGGGATGTGGGTCACCAGGCGTATGCGCATAAAATCCTGACCGGACGCCGTGATATGTTTCATACCAACCGAACCTGGCAAGGCATCAGTGGATTTCCTTCTATTGAGGAAAGTGAATATGATGCTTTTGGAACCGGACATTCATCCACATCAATTTCCGCGGCTTTGGGTATGGCAACAGCATCGCAATTGAAAGGCGAGTCGGATCGCAAGCATATTGCTGTGATTGGTGATGGCGCCATAACCGGTGGGATGGCTTTTGAGGGATTTAACAATGCCGGAGCTTCCAATGCTGATATACTCGTGATTCTCAATGACAATGGCATTTCCATCGATAAAAGTACTGGGGCGTTAAAAGACTATTTGTTGAAAATGGCCACTTCGAAAGGTTATAATGCATTTAAAAACTTTATCTGGAATATACTCGGGAAAGCAAGTAAACCGGGTACTTCGATGCAACGCGCAATTTCACAATTTGAAAACGCGGTGAAAGGCAGCATATTGAAAAGTAGCAATATGTTCGAATCGATGAATTTCAGGTATTTCGGCCCGGTGGATGGCAATGATGTGAATAAACTGGTGAAAGTTCTTGCTGATATAAAGGAAATAGGAGGTCCTAAATTGTTGCATATCATCACAACCAAAGGCAAGGGTTTTGAGCAGGCAGAGAAGAATCAAACAAAGTTTCATGCACCGGGTAAGTTCGATCGCAGAACCGGAACTCCGGTTGATCAGAGTTTAAAAAAGAAGTATGCAACATACCAGGAAGTTTTTGGAAAAACACTGGTCGAAATTGCAGAAAAAAACGAAAAAGTAGTAGCCATTACACCCGCTATGCCCACCGGTTCATCACTCATTGAAATGATGGAGAAAATGCCTGACAGGGTATTTGACGTAGGTATTGCTGAACAACATGCGGTTACTTTCGCAGCAGGTCTGGCCATTAGTGGCATGAAACCATTTTGTATCATATACTCCACTTTTTTGCAGCGGGCTTATGACCAGCTTATTCATGATGTAGCTCTCCAAAAACTACCGGTTGTCTTTTGCATTGATCGTGCAGGACTTGTAGGCGAAGATGGCGCCACCCATCAAGGTGCTTTCGATCTGGCTTATATGAATACTGTACCCAATATGATCGTGGCGGCACCCCTGAACGAAGCAGAACTCAGTTATATGATGTTCACTGCATCAAAATATCAGGGAGGTCCATTCTCTATTCGTTACCCAAGGAATTACGGAGTGTTGGAAAACCAGGAAAAAGAGCTGCACGAAATTGAAATTGGAAATGGACGAGAAGTAATTTCTGGGGAAAAGATAGCCATTGTAAGTATCGGACACGCAGGAAATGCAGGCATACAAGCATCAAATGAATTATTTGTAGAGGGTATAAATACTGGCCTGGTGGATATGCGATTTTTGAAACCCATCGATAAAAAGCTGTTGCATCAAACTTTCCAAAAATATACACACATTGTAACCCTTGAAGATGGGGTGATGACAGGCGGATTGGCTACCGTTGTCAAACAGTTTAAAAATGAATTTGCTTATAACAATCCCGTTACATCACTCGGTATTCCCGACCGTTTTATCAAGCATGGCTCCATCCCCGAACTGCAGAAAGATTGTGGTTTTGATGTGGACAGTATCAAAGCCCATATTCAGAAAATTTATAAAAATAGCCTGTAAATCTTCATGTTCTCTCATTTTTAACCAATGATTTTTATTGTATTTTTGTTCCTTTAACTAACAAACCAAAACGGCTTCATGTACGAGTTTCTTCAGGGTGTTTTAACTGAAAAAAATCCAACTTATGTTGTGCTGGAAAATAATGGCATCGGATATCTGGTAAATATTTCGCTCAACACATTTTCCAAAATCAAGGATTTACAAAAAACGAAACTTTATACACACTTTTATGTGCGTGAAGATGCACAGATTCTTTATGGATTTGCAGATGAAATGGAACGTGAACTATTCCGGTTTTTACTCTCTGTTTCAGGGGTAGGAGCCAGCACGGCGCGTTTGATTTTATCATCATTAACAACTGAAGAAGTGCACACGGCCATCATACAGGAGCAATCTTCTGTTTTGCAGTCGGTTAAAGGTGTTGGGGGAAAAACAGCACAACGAATTGTCATTGACCTGAAAGATAAGCTGATGAAAGCGGGAATTGAGCATGAAAAAGTTGATTTTTCCCACAATACATTAAAGGATGAAGCGTTATCAGGACTACTGATTTTAGGTTTTAATAAAAACAGTGCAGAAAAAGCCATCAACAGAATATTGCAGAAAGATTCAGTAACTAATGTAGAAGGCCTGATTAAAGAGGCTTTGAAGATTTTATAGGTGAGCTGATCTATTGCTTGGAATTTAAAAGGGAGTAATATTGAGTAGGGAGAATAAATACGCCTTTGTTTTTTATTTTATGGTCGCCCTGATGATTACCTTATCATTGCCGGGGTCTGCATACGCTATACCGCAATATAATTATCCTCCCGACACTACCAATCAGCGTGATACCACACATGTAAACCTCATATATCCATTTGAGGATAATACGGGTAACCCCTATTTGGATGACCAGAATACGAGTCCTTTGTTCATGCGCAATCCTGAGAACATCAAGCGGGAGATTATTTATAATCCGGAAACCAACACGTACGAGTTTGTAACTAAAGTGGGAGATTTTGATTATCGCACACCTACCATTATGGATTTCGACGATTATCAGGATTACAATTTGCAAAATGACGTAAGAAGTTACTGGAATGAAAGGACCCAGACAGCGGGTACTGCCGAAGGAAGCAGGTTGATACCTAAAATTTATGTAGGTGGTGAAGCCTTCGACCGGATTTTTGGAAGTAATACCATTGATATCAGGCCACAGGGATCGGCAGAGGTAAGTTTTGGAATCCTGTCAAATAAAAGGGAAGACCCTGCATTGGATGTTAGGCAGCGCCGGACTACCAATTTCGATTTCGATATGCGGATCCAAATGAATGTGATCGCAAAAATTGGTGACAAAATTGAGTTTAAAGCCAATTACAATACCGAATCCTCTTTCGATTTTGAAAATACACTCAAATTGACATATGAAGGTAAGGAAGACGAAATCATAAAGTTTATAGAGGCTGGCAACGTAAGTTTGCCTTTAAAGTCTTCATTAATTCAGGGTAGTCAAAGCCTGTTTGGAATAAAAACCGAATTGCAATTTGGCAAAACCCGCGTTACAGCACTTTTTTCGCAGCAGCAAAGCGAAACGCAAAATATAACAGTACAGGGAGGTGCCCAAACCAATAGATTTAAACTTTCTTCATTGGATTACGAAGAGAACAAACACTTCTTCCTTGCCCAAAAGTTCAGGGATAACTATGAAAGGGCATTATCAACACTTCCAATCGTCACATCGGATGTCACTATCACACGAATCGAAGTATGGGTGACAAATATCGGTGCTGCAACAGAAGAAAACCGAAATATTGTTGCTTTTACTGATCTCGGGGAAGGAGATCAACAAAATATTCATAATCCATACGTAAATGCAACGATAATTGGAAACGTAGTTGCGAGCAACAATTCCAATGATCTGTTGTATAAAATGGATACAACTCAAATTAGAGATATAAATACCGTAACCAATTACCTTACAGGAGACCCATACAACATTGGTCAAAATAATTATTTTATTCCCGGAGAAGACTTTGTAAAACTGGAAAATGCCAGAAAGCTAAAACAATCAGAATATTCCCTGAATAATAGGTTGGGATTTATATCGCTGAATACATCTCTAAATCCGGATCAGGTCTTAGCTATTGCAGTGCAATATACTATTATTGGTTATGATGAGGTTTTTCAGATAGGAGAATTCTCCGATCAGGGAAATACAGCACCCAATAACCTGGTGGTTAAACTGCTGAAGAGCAGCAACCCGAATACTGGGATGCCCATGTGGAACCTGATGATGAAAAACGTTTATTCAATTGGAGCATACCAGGTTGAGCGTAACGATTTCATGTTGAATATTTTATATTCGGGAAATAAAGAAGGCGTTCCAACAGGATATTTTACCGAAGGCCCGGAAGATGCGGTAGGTGTGCCTCTTATTCACTTACTCGGTCTTGACAATTTGGATAACCAATTGAATCCTGTTCCTAATGGTGACGGAATGTTCGACTTTATTGATGGTGCAGCAAAATCCGGTGGTACTTTTCAAGCTTCAAATGGTCGATTGTTTTTCACGTCCCTCGAACCCTTTGGTAGTTATATTCATGATTCAGTTTTCCCCAATAGTCCTGAGTATGCCAATCTGTATGCATATGATTCATTATACTCGACTACAAAAACGGGAGCCGAGCAGTTCCCTGAAAAGAACAGATATATTATTGAAGGGATGTATAAATCACAATCCGGTTCTGATATAAGTCTGAATGCCCTGAATGTACCCCAGGGATCAGTAAGGGTAACGGCCGGAGGTGTACCATTGGTTGAAAATGTTGATTATACGGTTGATTACACCCTGGGGAGGGTTAAAATTATTAATGATGGCATAATGAATTCAGGAGTGCCAATCAATGTGTCGCTCGAAAGTAACTCCATGTTCAATATCCAGCAAAAAAGGATGATGGGATTACATGTAGATCATGAGATAAATAAAAACTTTCATATTGGTGGTACCATACTCAATCTGAATGAAAAACCTCTGACCCAAAAAGTAAATTATGGTGATGACCCTATAAATAATACTATATGGGGACTGGATCTGAGTTACCGAACGGAATCAAGGTGGCTGACGAATTTAATTGACAAATTGCCTGGGATTTCAACAAATGAAGTGTCCAGAATTTCAGTAGATGGTGAATTTGCTCAATTCATTCCCGGACATTCAAAAGCCGTAGGTAAAACAGGAACATCCTACATTGATGACTTTGAAGGCGCACAATCAACTATTGATTTAAAACATATAGGGTCGTGGTATCTTGCAAGCGTTCCGCAAGGACAACCTGATTTATTTCCTGAAGGGATGTCATCACAGTATGCTGATACATTGGTTTATGGAAAAAATCGTGCAAAATTTGCATGGTATATTATTGACCCGTTATTTTATGACCGATCAGGAGGTCTGCGTCCGCCAAACGTTGATAAAAATGAAATTTCTAAAAACTCAACCCGTCAGGTATTAGAAACGGAAGTATATCCTAATAAAGATATTCCAAACGGAACCCCAACAAATATTGCCGTACTGAACTTCGCTTACTATCCATCTGAAAGAGGACAGTATAATTACGATGTCGAGCCGGCACTCAACCCGCCAACCGCCGGTTTAAACCCTGATGGAACATTGGCCGATCCGGAAACACGCTGGGGAGGAATCATGCGTAAAATTGAATCTTCCGATTTTGAAGCTTCCAACATTGAGTATATCGAGTTTTGGATGATGGATCCTTTTACCGAAGATGCGGATAACCCTGGAGAACTTTATATCAATTTAGGTGAAGTTTCTGAAGATATTTTGCGTGACGGGCGAAAGAGTTATGAGAATGGCTTACCCATTACAGCTGAAGTTACAGAAGTGGACACCACCAAGTGGGGCCGGGTACCCACGCAGCAAGCCCTGGTTGAGTCGTTTAGCTCTGCCACTGGATCCCGCTTATACCAGGATGTAGGCTATGATGGTTTAGCATCAACAAATGGCCTTGAAGATGAGCAAAGTTTTTACGAAGGTTCATACTTGAGTGTTATACGTGAAAAATATGGAACCTCCTCAAACGCTTACATCGATGCATCTCAGGATCCTTCTGCAGATAATTATCACTATTTCAGAGGTTCTGACTATGATGCCGAAGCTAAGTATTCTAGCGTTACAGAAAGGTATAAGCAATACAATGGTACCGAGGGTAACTCTCCTACAGATGATATAAATCCGGAATCTTATCCAACGGCTCAAACCAATTTGCCCAACGTGGAAGATATCAACCGTGACAATACATTGAGCGAAGCAGAACGGTATTTTCAATATAAAGTTGAATTGGATCCTCAAAAAATGGAAGTGGGTAAAAATTATATCACAGATATCCATTATGCAACTAATGTAAGGTTAGCCAACGGTGATGTAACCAATGTAAAATGGTATCAGTTTAAGATTCCGGTCCAGAATCCTGAAAAAATTGTTGGAAATATACAGGATTTTAGGTCGATTCGCTTTATGCGTGTTTTTATGCGCGGGTTCAAAAAACCAATTATAACACGATTCGCATCATTTGAATTGGTAAGGGGAGAATGGAGAAGATATAGTCATTCGCTCCTGGCTCAAGGTGAGTATATTTCCGGTGATGATGGAAATGAAACGAACTTTGTTGTTTCGGCAGTGAATATTGAAGAAAACGGGCAACGACAGCCCATACCATATGTAATTCCACCGGGAATTGAAAGAGAAGTAAACTTTGGAACAACAAACTATGTATTTCAGAACGAACAATCCATACAATTAGAAGTAGTTAATTTATTGGATGGAGATGCCCGTGGTGTTTTTAAAACAACAGAATTCGATTTCAGGCAGTTTAAAAATCTTCAAATGTATGTGCATGCCGAAAAGCGTTTTGAGGAAGAAGAAATGGATTACGGCGATATGACTGTTTTTATACGAATTGGTTCCGATTTTACAGATAACTATTATGAGTATGAACTTCCTCTTGAGTTTACTGATTGGTATACTCCTGCGACATTACGCGACTCGATTTGGCCTGAAATAAACAACTTCAATATTAATCTTGAAGACCTGGTCCAGGTAAAAGAAAACCGGAATGTAGCCATGCGCGATCCGAATTCCGACCTGGCTTTATATAAACCCTACCGTGAGTATAGTAATAATGCACGTGTAACTGTGTTGGGCAGCCCGAGTATCAGCGATGTGAAAGGCATATTAATTGGTGTTCGGAACCCGAAAAGAATCGGTACCGGTCTTGACGACGATGGCAATCCAAAAAGTGCCGTCATATGGGTGGACGAATTGCGGCTCACAGATTTTAATGATAAGTCAGGTTGGGCGGCTACCGGAAGGGTAGAGGCAACACTCGCTGATCTGGGCCGTGTGGCAGTTTCTGCTTCTCATAGTTCGGCAGGTTTTGCAAGCCTGGAAAAGAAAATCACCCAGATTCCATTGGAATATGTGACAGATTTTCTTGTTACTACCGACCTGCAACTTGGTAAATTCTTTTCTGAAAAAGCTGGAGTAAGCCTTCCTTTACATGTCGATTATGGCATCTCAAAAATAACTCCTGAATACAATCCTTTGCAGCCAGACGTCAAATTAAAGGAAGATTTGGATACTTATACTAATACTCAGGACCGCGATTCTGTGAAAAGATTGGTTGAAGATCATACATCCAGAACAAATGTCAACCTGATGAATGTGAGGAAAACAAGAACGGACAATAAGAAAAAACCCAGGGTATATGATATTGAAAACTTCGATGTTTCATTTGCATATTCAAAAGTTGATCATAGAAATATTGACTATGAATATGATGATCGGAAGGAATACAGGGGTGGGTTTGGTTATAATTACAATGGACGACCAAAAAATTATGTGCCTTTGGAAAGAGCTAATGCTTTTAAATCAAAGAGCTTAGCTTTAATAAAAGATTTTAACTTTTATTTATTGCCAAAGGTATTGGCTTTCAGAACGGATATGAACCGTCAGATACATGAAATTCTATATCGTGACAAGAGCCTTGGGGATGTAATTATTTATCCTACGGTAAACAGGGTGTGGAATTGGAACAGAATCTTCGATTTTAAATATGATTTCTCAAAATCATTGTCGTTTGAATTTAATGCTGGGGCGAATACCTATATCAAAGAACCTGTTTTATATCCCGACAAGGATACAGAGGCGTGGGAAGAATACAAGCAGGAAGTTTGGAATGAAATTGCAAATTTTGGCACCATGCAACGATATAGCCAATCTTTAAAGGTTACCTACAATGTACCGTTAAAAAAAATCCCAATACTTGACTGGGTGACCTTGGCGGCAAGTGTTCAAACCCTGTATGCTTGGGCAGCATCACCATATTCCATACAGCCAAGATTTGGAAATACGATTGAGAATGGGAATCAAAAGCAGATAAATGGAAATGGTGATCTGCAACAGCTTTATAATAAAATACCTTATCTGAAATCACTCAGTCAAACCCAACGAAGATCAACAAGACCGGGTTCAACTAACCGCGGTGCAAGACCCGATCCGAACGAAACGGTAAACGATACAACAGCCAAGCCCAAAAAGGAATATGGTAAAAAGTTCGGAGAAGGACTATTGAAAGTTCTTATGCTTGTGAAAAAAGCATCTGTAACTTGGAGCCAGGGGCAGGGAACAGTATTACCCGGATATATGTTGGGCGGTACAGATGATCAATTGGAGCCTCAGTTTCTTGGTATGAATTACGCGCATAATGCTCCGGGTTGGGGTTTTGTTTTTGGAAAACAATACGAAGATTTCCCATACACTGCTGCTGAAAACGGATGGTACACGAATGATTCAGCAATCAACAATGCATATATGCAGAAATTGAATGAAGCTTTATCCTATAAATTAAATGGAGATATTCTAAATGCTATAAGAATAGATATTGATGGTGACAGGGTTTATGCAGATAACTACCAATCGTATTTTAGATATGATACCAACGGTGTTTTCAATGAATATACGCCGACGAACATGGGTAATTTCAGCATCTCATATTCCATTATCCGAACATCATTTCAACAATCCAACAACGATGATATTTCACCAACATTCCAAACCTTCTTAGGAAATCGTGATGAAATTGCAGAAAGATTGGCGCAAGAAAATCCGGCGTGGCAGAGTTTACCGGATGATTCCAAATATTTTTATGACACTATTGCCGGGGCGCAATTTCCATATGGTTATGGTTCAAATTCACAGCAGGTATTGTATTATTCATTTTTATCTGCATATAGTGGAAGTGACCCAACAGGGGTTAATATTTCTTCACCGTTCCCAAAATTTCCAGTTCCCAATTGGCGAATTACCTTTAATGGTCTGACCAACATAAAATCCATTGGAAAAATTTTCAGAAGCGTGAATATCACACATGGTTACCGGTCCATGTTAAGTATCACATCATGGCGAACCAATGTGAATTATAACCCGGATGAACCCGGTGAAACATTTCAGGATACCTATAATTATATTACCAAATATGACATTGGGGTGGTTTCAGTGATTGAAACCTACAGTCCGCTGATTGGTTTGGATGTAACCTTGCATAATAGCTTAACGGTAAGAGCTGAATATAAAAAATCAAGAAACCTGTCTTTAAGTTTTGTAAATAATCAAGTAACAGAGATTTTAGGGAACGAACTGGTGATTGGAATGGGATACCGGGTAAAAGGGCTTAAATTCCAGATTGCATCATTTACAGGAAAAGCGTCGAGCCGGGTGGGTAGCGATTTAAACCTGAAACTGGATTTCGGATTAAGGGATAATAAAACTTCATTAAGAAGAATTGATGAGGATAATAACCAGGTGTCAGCTGGCTCAATGCAGTATACTTTAAACTTTTCTGCAGATTACATGCTTAGCCAGAGCTTGCAGCTTCGAGCTTATTACAACTGGACGAGTAACAATCCGTATGTTTCTTCACAATTTCCCAATGCCACAACCAGTGCCGGATTTACGCTCAGGTTTAACCTTGCACAGTAATCAAGGCCTAAAATTCCGGTTCAAATCAATAATTTAGACTGCTTACAAAGTAAAAAAATCATAAATTTGGCACATTAAAAAACACATAAGAAATGAAAGTTCCTGCTGATTTATTGTACACCGAAGACCACGAATGGGTGAGGGTAGAAGGCGACGAAGCCTATATTGGAATCACTGATTTTGCTCAAAATGAATTGGGTGATATTGTTTTTGTTGAAGTTGAAACGCTGGATGAAGAACTTGATAAAGGCGACACCTTCGGAACCATAGAAGCTGTAAAAACCGTTTCAGATATGTTCATGCCGATAGGAGGTGCTGTAATCGAGGTGAACGAAGCCCTGGAAGACACACCGGAAATCATCAATAGTGATCCTTATGGTGATGGCTGGATCGTTAAAATAAAGGTGGCTGCTAAGGATGAACTCAATGACCTGCTCGATGCCGATGCATATAAAAACAGTATTGAATCTTAAATAGTTATGATTTTCAGGAAATATGGACCGGCTATTGCATGGGCCATGTTTATACTGATATTAACCGGTATTCCCGGTTATCAAATTCCAAAGATTCCAACATTTCTCGAGTGGCTGTCACCGGATAAAATAGTCCATGTTGTGATGTTTGGAATTCTCTCGTACCTGGCATTGTATGGATACCGCCAACAATATCTAAAGAGTCTTCACCGTTCTTTTATAGTTCTTGTTGTAATTCTTTTGTCAGTGTTCTATGGATTAGTGACTGAACTTTTGCAGTTGTATGTTTTTACGGGACGTAATGGTAATGTATATGATTTCATGGCCAATGCAATTGGTGCAATTACCGGAGGGGTGGCATATTTTTTGCAACATGCTAAAAATAAAGTATAAAAAAAATGTTGTAATAAATTAATTGCTATTTTAGCAGTTGATTTTTAGGATCGATAAAATTTCAAAATATGGAAGCTAAAAAGACACCAAAAGCAGACTTGGAAAATAAGAAAAGTATTTTTTTCCAAATTGGGTTAATTCTGGCCCTCGCTGTTGTTTTGTTTGCATTCGAATTAAAGAGTTACGATAAAGTAACCATTGACCTTGCTACAAGAGCAGTAGATGATACACCGGAAGAAATTATTCCGATTACAGAACAAAAAATTAAACCACCTCCACCGCCACCTCCAAAACAGGTAACGCAAATTAAAATTGTTGAAGATGACGTGGAAGTTGAAGACGATCTGGATATTGACGTTGAAGCAGATGATGAAACCGTTGTCGAAGAATATATTCCGCCGGCTGAAGAAGACGAAGAAATTATAGAGGCTGAGATTTTTACAGTGGTAGAGTCGATGCCATCATTCCCGGGGGGTATGGGCGAATTGATGAAATACCTGAGTGAAAACATTAAATATCCACCGCTGGCCAAAGAAAGTGGTATCCAGGGCAGGGTATTTATCAATTTTGTAGTTGAACCTAACGGAAGCATTTCAAATGTAAAGGTTTTACGTGGTATCGGTGGCGGATGTGACGAAGAAGCCGTTCGCGTGGTTGAGAAAATGCCAAAATGGTCACCTGGTAAACAACGTGGAAAGCCAGTAAGGGTTTCTTACAACCTACCCGTGAAATTTACACTTCAGTAAATATAAAATATAGAAGGCCGCGATACGCGGCCTTTTTTATGTCTGGGCTTTGGGATTAAAATGAGAATAGACAATTTCAGCTTTCGATTTCCCCACGGTGTCGCTAAGTTCATCAATTGAGGCTTCTTTTATTTTTTTAACGGATTTAAATTTCCATAACAATTTTTGAGCAGTTGAAAATCCGACTCCTTCAATATCTGTTAATTCGGATTTGATGGTGCCCTTTTCCAGTCGTGAACGGTGGTGTGTTATCCCGAAACGGTGCGCTTCATCACGCAGATGTTGAATCACTTTCAACGACTCAGATTTTTTATCCAAATACAACGGAACCGGATCATTGGGAAAATATAATTCCTCTAACCTTTTGGCAATGCCAACGATAGTTATTTTTCCAAATAAGTCCAGTTTTTTAAGGCTTTTCACAGCAGCGCTCAGTTGTCCTTTTCCGCCATCAATAACAATGAGTTGCGGCAGTGTTTTTCCTTCCTTCAACAGACGGCTGTATCTTCTGTATATCACTTCTTCCATCGAGGCATAATCATCAGGGCCGATAACTGTTTTAATGTTATAATGTCGGTAAGCCTGTTTATTGGGTTTTGCATCTACGAATTGCACCATCGCTGCTACCGGGTAATCGCCCTGGAAATTGGAGTTGTCAAAACATTCGATCTGCACGGGTTCTTCTTTCATCCTCAGGTCTTCCTTCAATTTCTTTAAAATCCTTTTTTTATGCCGATCAGGATCAACCAGGTCCTTCTGTTTTTGCCTTTCCACCCGGTAGTATTTGGCATTCCGCTGGCTCAATTCCAGCAATTGTTTTTTATCGCCACGTTGGGGGACCGTAATTTTTAAATCTTTCAGGTCGTAACCCGGATCAAATGGTAAGATTACTTCACCAGCCGTTGAATGGAACCTATTTCTGAAATCTGTGAGTGCAAAAAGCAACAACTCATCTTCCGTTTCATCCAGCTTTTTCTTTAACTCAATGGTATGTGCTTGCACAATGGCTCCTTTGATCACACGCAAATAATTCACATAGGCAACGCTGGTATCATTTAGTATGGATAATACATCCACATTTTCAATATGCGGATTAACAATGGTGGATTTACTTTTATATTTCTCCAACGTTTCGATCTTTTCTTTCAGCAGTTGCGCCCGTTCAAAATTTAATTCATCAGCAGCGGTCCGCATCAGGTTTTTCAATTCATGGATCACCTCGCCAATATTACCCTTGATGATCGATTTTATCTGATCAATGGTGGTATTGTAGTCAGATTCAGATTGTTTTCCGACACAGGGTCCAAGACAATTCCCGATTTGATATTCAAGACACACTTTAAATTTTCCGGCCTGAATATTTTTTTCAGTAAGACTTAAAGTGCAGGTACGAATCGGATACAATTGCTTAATCATATCAAGCAAGGTTTTCATCATGCGCACAGAAGCGTAAGGGCCAAAATATTCCGATCCGTCTTTAATCAGGTTCCGGGTGGGAAATACCCTCGGGAAGGGTTCGTTTTTAATACACAACCAGGGGAACGATTTATCGTCTTTGAGCTGGATATTGTAGCGCGGT